>NZ_JALDVG010000003.1:0-171464 GCF_023110055.1 Streptococcus oralis
TATCCGCCATAGCTCAGTTGGTAGTAGCGCATGACTGTTAATCATGATGTCGTAGGTTCGAGTCCTACTGGCGGAGTATAAATCGAAACGTTCAACTGAGCGTTTTTTTATTTATAAATATAATGGATTGTTGAAATTTCAAATTTTAATTTTTAAATCTGTAATTACCTCTTTATTTTATTTTTAGTTCGTTTGGCTTCAAATTCTACTTTTATAGGATTTGAAGCTTTTTTAGTCCTTATTTTTGTTAGACTAGTGTTAATAATAAGAAAGGGATTTTTTATATGCTTCAAAATTTTTATGATCGAGCATTTGTTTTTTTGAAATTAGTTGAACAAGAATATGCCTCTTTAGGCCAGAGTTGTTCAGAGTGGGAATCACTTCATCTTCGGTTTTTACTATATTACTTACTCCGATTTAAAATTAAAAGTGATAGGGACTTTTCTATATATCACTTTAGAACAGCTTATCGTCTATATCTAGATAAATTACTGCAAGGTGGTACAACTCTTATCTAATAGGAAGCATCTATGTAATAATTACGAACGATGGTTATAGATATATTTTAAAAAATATAGAATTAGCTTATAATCAAAGGCTTCTGTATTTAGAAATGAGAGAATTTCCAAATCTTCTCTACTGTTTCTTCTTGATAAAATAGTGTTTTTTTCTTATAATAAATTGTAAGATATAATTGCAGGTGAAATTCCTGCCATGTATATGAGAAAGGACGAGCTCCTAGTAGCTCAGACGAATTTTATTATGACTTCAGTTGTTGTTGTAGGTACCCAATGGGGTGATGAAGGTAAAGGGAAAATTACAGATTTTCTTTCAGCTAATGCAGAGGTAATTGCTCGTTATCAAGGTGGCGATAATGCTGGTCACACGATTGTGATTGATGGTAAGAAATTTAAGTTGCACTTGATTCCATCTGGAATTTTCTTTCCTGAAAAAATCTCTGTTATTGGGAATGGGATGGTCGTGAATCCAAAATCCCTTGTGAAAGAGTTGACTTATCTTCATGAGGAAGGTGTGACAACTGATAACTTGCGTATTTCTGATCGTGCGCATGTTATTTTGCCTTATCACATTGAGTTGGATCGCTTGCAGGAAGAAGCTAAGGGTGACAATAAGATTGGTACTACAATCAAGGGAATCGGTCCAGCATATATGGACAAGGCTGCTCGTGTTGGAATTCGTATTGCGGATCTTTTGGATAAGGATATTTTCCGTGAACGTTTGGAACGCAATCTTGCGGAGAAGAATCGTCTGTTTGAAAAATTATATGATAGCACTCCTATTTCAGTTGATGATATTTTTGAAGAGTATTATGAATATGGTCAACAAATCAAGCAATATGTGACAGATACATCCGTTATCTTGAACAACGCACTTGATAATGGCAAACGTGTGCTGTTTGAAGGTGCGCAAGGTGTTATGCTAGATATTGACCAAGGGACTTATCCATTTGTTACGTCATCAAACCCTGTCGCTGGTGGTGTGACAATTGGGTCTGGTGTTGGTCCAAGTAAGATTGACAAGGTTGTAGGTGTATGTAAAGCCTACACAAGTCGTGTAGGAGATGGACCTTTCCCAACTGAATTATTTGATGAAGTGGGAGATCGCATTCGCGAAGTAGGTCATGAATATGGTACAACAACTGGTCGTCCACGTCGTGTGGGTTGGTTTGATTCAGTTGTGATGCGCCATAGTCGCCGTGTATCTGGGATTACCAATCTTTCATTGAATTCTATCGATGTTTTGAGCGGTTTGGATACGGTAAAAATCTGTGTAGCTTATGATCTCGATGGTCAACGTATTGATTACTATCCTGCTAGTCTTGAGCAGTTGAAACGTTGTAAGCCAATCTACGAGGAATTGCCAGGTTGGTCAGAAGACATCACTGGAGTCCGTAATTTGGAAGACCTTCCTGAGAATGCACGTAACTATGTTCGTCGTGTAAGTGAGTTGGTTGGTGTTCGTATCTCAACTTTCTCAGTAGGACCTGGTCGTGAACAAACTAATATTTTAGAAAGTGTTTGGTCATAGGAGATTTTTAAGATTAGTTTAAGACAGGTTGGGTATACTATAGACAGTTACAAGAAGACCTCCTAACTTGTTGTAACAAATATCCTAAACTTTTCTTTTTCATAATAATCTCCCTATTAAGTCACCACATTCGGTGGCTTTTTTTGTGTTGAGAATCATGATATAATAATAAAATCGACAAGTAGGAAAAGAGAAAAACGATGAATTATACAGTTGAAGAAAAAGAAGCCTTTATGAGAGAGGCTTTGAGAGAGGCTGAGATTGCCTTAGAACACGATGAAATTCCAATTGGTTGTGTGATTGTCAAGGATGGAGAAATCATTGGTAGGGGGCATAATGCGCGCGAGGAGTTGCAACGGGCGGTCATGCATGCAGAAATCATGGCTATAGAGAATGCGAATGTGAGTGAAGAGAGTTGGCGCCTGCTGGATTGCACGCTTTTTGTGACCATTGAGCCTTGTGTCATGTGTAGCGGGGCCATTGGGCTTGCCCGTATTCCAAACGTAGTTTACGGGGCTAAAAACCAGAAATTTGGTGCAGCTGGGAGCTTGTACGATATTTTGACAGATGAGCGTCTCAATCATCGTGTAGAGGTAGAAACGGGAATTTTGGAGAGTGAGTGTGCAGCGATTATGCAGGACTTTTTCCGAAATCGACGGAAAAAATAATTTCTCTTTAAAAACCGAGGGGAATGTGGTATAATAAATAGTGGAGCAACAGTTCTGCGTGAAGCGGGTCAGGGGAGGAATCCAGCAGCCCTAAGCGATGTGAATTGTGTGCTCTTTTTTTGTGCATAAAACAAACCCTTTAGCATCAATGGTTTAAAGGGTTTTTGTTTATCTTATCGAGGGAAAAAGGGGCAGTAAAGGGGCAAAATTTATAGTTTTATCTTTTCTAACTTGCTAGATATATCTGATACCATTTTTTGAGTGACATGAGAATAAATCTCTAGTGTTGTCTTTGAATCACTATGCCCTACTCTATCCATGATAGCAGTTAGCGGGATTCCTAATTCAGCAAGTAAAGAGATATGAGAGTGTCTGAACATGTGAGTAGTGATATTTTTGTCAATACCTAGCTTTTTACCATGATTTTTTAAAGGTATAATAACTCTGGCACTTGTTATTGGCTCTCCTAGAGTGTTGATGAAAATAGAATCAGTATCAAATCCGTTTTTTGTATTCTCTATAATTTGCTCTTTGATAATATCTAACACTTTTTGAGGGGCAGTTATAATTCTATCTGATTTTGCAGTCTTTGGTGCAGTTCTCTTTTTAAGTCTGAAATCGTATGTGTGCTTGATGTGAATGGTTTTTTTAGAAAAATCTATATCTTCCTTGTAATTTAAGGCAGCAAGCTCTCCATATCGCATGCCAGTGAGAAAAAGAACTTTGGCTATTCGGATATACTTTGTGATTCGATAATCACATAGGGCCTCTTCTTTTAAGTTTTGGATGAACAACTTAAACTCTTTCTGATCTAAGTATTTTGTATTTTTCTTCCTGAGATCGTCAGTTGTAATTACCTTTCTAGGCATTTCAACAAATAGCATTTCATTTGTATCAATATAATTCATTCTGACAGCGAATTTCATTATCTGATTGAGTTTGAATTTAATTTTAGAAACATAGTTATGAGACCTTCCATCTTGTAATAGCTGATCTATCACTTTTTGTAATAAACGTCTATCAATATTTCTAACTAAATAGTCGCCCTCTATCTGCTTTAAAATCTCTTTTTTAACATTCTTTGAAGCGTAGACGGTTGATTTTTTAACACCGTGTTTCCAATTCTCCTCAAATTCCTCATATAGTTTTTCAAAAGTTATATCAGAAACAAAATGTTGTTTTTCTCCTAATTTTTGATTTATTTTCTCTTGCAGCAAGATGGCAGCTTGATTTCTTGCCTGGGGAGTTTTCTTCTCCATTGTAACTGAGACTTTCTTTAATTTCTCAGTATATGGATCTTTGTATCGCTCAAAAAATTTATATTTGCCGTTTGGTAATTCTTCCATCCACATTGATTTTTACCTCACTTTTTGATAAAATGAGTACAGTAAGGGCTTTTGAATGCCTTTTACTATACTGAACACCTCACACTCTCCTTGACCAAAAATTGAGTGTGGGGATTTTTTTGTTTTATTCGAAAAATCTTTCGACGTTGTTTGCTTGCGCTTGTGTTAATTTAGTTGAAATGGTTTTGATTTCACCAGTTGCAATATTTCTTAGTAATACCGATGCTGATCCTGGTTTTTCTTCTTGGGTAGTAACTGATGTAGAATTGATGGTTCCGTTTTTTGCCCTAGCTCCACCTGCAATAGCACCAATAGGTCCTGCAATAGCACCTCCTAATAGAACGCTACCAACTCGCCCTTTTTGCTTGGTCTTTCCTGTAGTCGTTGTATGTTCAATAATTGTAGAACCAGAAAAACTAAAGTTTTCAAATTCATAGAGTACAGGTTCTTCTGAATATAAACCAATGTAGTATTGGCCATCAACCGTTTTTCTGATAGTAGTAGGACTAGAGAACTGATTTGCTGCTGGTAATGTGATTTTTGTTTCTAACGATGCTTTTTTTCTCATTTCGTTAGCTTTGTCTAATCCTTCTGTAGTTTTATCAACTGCAGTTTTTGCTAATTCTTTTATTTTTTTGAAATCCATAATTTTATCCTATCAATTCATAATATTCGTCAATGACCATCAATTCGTCTGTGACTGTTCTAAGTTCATGTTTTTGCATGAAATGAAGATAGTTGAATGATTGATAGTCATCCGATAGTGCAAGTTCTTCTTCTAGTAGTTTATGGATCATATGTCTATTAGCTTCATTTTCGCACCTGTTGTGGTTATTTTTGTATAACTCAGAAGAATGGTCCATGTGCCCTAATTCGTGGTATATGACCCGTTTTTTTGCGTTCTCTGACAGCTCACGGTTTATAAAGATAATATTGATTTCTTTGATATAGACTCCTGGTCTATGCCAGAGGTCATTATCAAAATAAGCTAGAGTGACACCGTGGGAGTCTACCAACTCTTCAATAGTCATAGGCTATCTACCTCTCAAATAAATCTCAATGATGTTCTGGATAGCATCGATGTCTTCTTCTGTAAGTGGTTTTCCATCAAAGGTCTTGGCATTCTCTGCCATTTTTCGGAGGTCATCTGATGTATACCCTGCGATTGTATCATCATTTGCTATCACAGGGTTGTCCGTGCGACCGAGCAAGTAGTCAGTCGATACATGAAAATAGTCGGCGATTTCTGAAATTCGTTCAGTGGACGGTTTTGAATTTTTTAGATTATAAATAGTATTTCTACTATAACCAAGTTTTTCTTCCAATAAATTTATTGAAAGGCCTTGCTTTTTGGCAAGTTCTTTTATTCTGTCAAATGTCTGAAACATTGATTTATCAACCTTTCTAAGAACATGACAAAAAATATTTAATATTTCTCATTAAAACGCTTGACAAAGTTAATGCTAAGTATTAAAATAGTTTTTGTAAGTTAGTGAGTTAGTAAAAAACGAAGTGAAAACTTATCTAAAAATAATAGCTTTGGCGAGCAAGAGAATTGATAGATATTGTTTTATCAAGGTTTTTAATTATGCTTTCATTTTAATACTATACATTAATTTTGTCAAGTAATTTATAAAATAATTTACTAACTCATTTTCTTACTTTTAAAGAAAGGAGGGAGACGAATGTCGAAAAATGAAGCTCCTCTAATATCTTTAGAGAATCTAAAAAACGATATTCAAAGTTTTGTTGAGAAGATCGCTGATGAAGCTATTCAACAATCTGAGACATATTCGCAAGCAATTTTGCTAGTTTCGAAAAACACTAGTTTTTCAGAGCATGGCTTAGCAATGACAAAAGCTATCCAAGACGAAATCACGAAGCGCGCCTTGAATAGCCATGTGTAAAAATTATATCGCTTCGATTTTCACAATTGAAGCAGAAAGCAAGGAGAGAAAAATATAAGAAAGGAGAGAAATATGCCAAATATGGATGGTGGACGTCAAAAAATCAGAGATTATCTGAAAGAACACAATTTGACGATGGCGACGCTAGCAGTACAGTATAGCATGACTCGTCAAGATGTAACTAATATCCTGAATGGTAAGCTGAAAAATCCACAAGCAAATCAGTTCATTGCTCGGGTTATTGAAGATTTTAAAATTCGGTAGCGTAAAAAAACACCTAACAGAAGTCAGGCGCTAATCAAAATAACTAACTGAATTATAACACGAAAGGAGCAAAAATGGAAGCAGTTGAAATTGTAAGAATTAAAGATGTGATCATTGAAAAAGTCTCTGCTAATGATGAAGAATTGGAACACATCTTTGGATGCTCGAAACGGCAAGCGGGAGACATGAGACGCGAGATGAAGAAGCTACCTAGCCAACAGAACCATCTCAGAAATGATGGCCAGCTTGTAACGATTAAAGGATTTGATGAATACTTACAATATCGTGGGACTCAAGCTTGGGAAAAAGAAATGGTAAAAAGTAAGAAAATGAGGTCAGTCGGATGAACCTACTAGCAAGAATTAAAAACTATTTTTCGGAAGAGATGGAAGAAACTAATCTTGACTGGAAAGAGGTAGCCCTGGACCTCAATCAATCACTGATTGAAACACAAGGAAAACTTCAAGAAGCGAATCAAGAAATCGCAGACTTGAAGAAAACCGTAGCAATTTATAAAGAAAAGGAAAATGCAAAATGATGGAGTACATTTACCTGGTAACAATCATAGGAATCGTCCTGTGGTCTCTAGTAAATACGCTGGATGACCACGCTGAAATGAAAAAACAAGAGCGTCGGCGAATAGCTAACAATGTCGCACGGATGAACCTGAGAAATTCAGACAAACAATTTACATATGATGTGGAACCGCCTGTAGGACTCGCAAAAGGTGTAGAAGAAGGAGTTTAAAATGGTAACGATCAATAAACTAGAAATCGAAAACGTCAAGCGCGTTAAAGCAGTCAAGCTAGAGCCGTCAGCGACTGGTTTGACAATCGTGGGTGGAAATAACAACCAGGGTAAAACAAGCGTACTAGATGCGATTGCTTGGGCGCTAGGTGGAAATAAGTACAAACCTAGCCAAGCACAACGCGAAGGAAGTACAATCCCTCCTAGTCTTAAAATCACGCTATCAAATGGCTTAATTGTGGAGCGCAGCGGAAAGAATAGCACTCTCAAGGTCATCGATCCAAGCGGTAATAAAGCAGGACAAAACCTGCTGGATAGCTTTGTGGAAGAGCTAGCTATCAACTTACCAAAATTCATGGAGCAGACTAGCAAAGAAAAAGCTAAGACATTGCTGCAAATCATCGGAGTTGGTCCGCAATTGGCTGAACTGGAAATGCAGGAGAAAGCCAAATATGATGAGCGCCACGCAATCGGTGTGATTGCTGACCAAAAGGAGAAGTTCGCTAAAGAACAGCCGTACTATCCAGATGCGCCGAAAGAATTGGTCTCTATCGCTGAACTTATCCAGCAACAGCAAGCCATACTTGCCAAGAATGGTGAAAACGCCCGTAAGCGCCAGAACTTGGTAGCTATTCAAAATCAACACGATTCAGCAACTGCAGAGGTTGAACGATTGGAGCAATTGCTGGCCGATGCCAAAGAAAAAGAAAGTCAGTTAGCTCAAGACTTGGCTATCGCAAATACCGACGCGATGGACCTTCTCGATGAATCGACTGAAGAGATTGAACAGAGTATCGCAGAGATTGACGAAATCAATTGTAAAGTACGTGCTAATCTGGACAAGGATAAAGCTGAAGAAGATGCTAAGGGTTATCGCGAGCAGTACAAGGAACTGGACAATGTGATTGATGGCATCCGCAAGCAGAAGACAGACTTGCTTACCAACGCAGACTTGCCGTTGCCTGGTTTGTCCGTGGATGATGGCGAATTGCTCTATCTTGGCCAGCGATGGGACAATATGTCTGGTAGTCAGCAATTACAAGTAGCGACTGCAATCGTGCGTAAATTGAAGCCAGAATGTGGATTCGTACTAATTGATAAGCTGGAGCAAATGGATCAGTTGACTCTACACGAATTTGGCGCATGGCTTGAACAAGAAGGCTTGCAAGCGATTGCGACACGGGTATCAACAGGAGATGAATGTAGCATCCTGATTGAAGACGGGTACAGCGTTTCACCTGTAAAATTTGCAAACGCCGCTCAACAAGGACACGCTGAAACAGTCGCACCAACTTGGCAAGGTGGATTTTAAAAAATAAAGGAGAACCAAAATGAAAAAAACAGAAACTTTTATCGTATTACGTAACAAAAAAACAGGTAGCTTTTTATTGAAATTCAAAAGCAAAGAACAAACTCTTGCTTATTCAGCAGAATATACAAAAGAATTGAAACGTGCTGCTAAAAATGAAGTTGAAGCGACAAAAATACAAATTGAAGATTTTACAAAACTAGCGAATGCATTAAATTGTGAATTGCTCGAAGTGACTGCAACGTATGAGCTCAAAACACTTGACGGTGAAGAACCGGAAGAATTGATTAAAAAAACTGGAACATCGAGTGAAGAAGGATTTAAAAGACTCTTAAAAATGTTAGAAGCTGGGATGGAGGTTTAAAACATGCAAATCACTAGAGGAAAACGGGCGCGAGCTCAAAAGGTAGTTATCTACGGACCTGAAGGAATTGGAAAATCCACGTTTGCTGCTGAATTTCCAAATGCTGTCTTCATCGATACGGAAGGTTCGACAGATAACATGGATGTGGCTCGGTTAGACAAGCCGACCAGCTGGACCATGCTAATCAATGAGATTGCTTTTATCAAAGCAAATCCGACTGAGTGTGGGACACTCGTCATCGACACAATCGACTGGGCGGAAGCTTTGGCAGTTAATTACATCTGTTCGCAACATGGTAAGCAAGGAATTGAGGATTTTGGCTGGGGCAAAGGCTACACCTATGTCCAAGAAGAAATGGGACGTTTCTTGAATAGCTTGTCTGATTTGGTTGATATGGGTATTAACGTGGTCCTGACTGCGCACGCTCAAATCAAGAAATTTGAACAGCCAGACGAGATGGGTTCTTATGATCGGTACGAGTTAAAGCTTGGCCAAAAGACAGGGTCTAAAACCGCACCGCTGGTCAAAGAATGGGCAGATATGGTTCTATTCGCCAATTACAAGACCTTGGTCATGACGACTGATAACGGCAAGAAGAAAGCGCAGGGCGGTGAGCGTGTCATGTATACTAACCATCGGCCGGCTTGGGATGCTAAGAACCGTCATGGATTGCCTGATGAAATGCCATTCCATTATGCAGGGATTGCTCATATATTTGCAGGACAACAAGTGCAAGCGCCTGCGCCACAACCTCAAGCAGTCGCTCCAGCGCCTCAGCAAACCGTTCAACAAGCCCCTGAGCAAGTCCAAGAGGAATTGCCTCTCGATTTGTCACAGGTCGCTGAAAAGCCTAAAAATGAAGCTCCTAGCACGCTACAGACACCACCTGCGCAATATCATGCAAGTTTGCCAAAGAGTTTGACGGACCTCATGTCTCAGGACAACGTGACAGAAGAAGAGCTTCAAAAAGTCGCTTACATTCGTGGGCACTTCCCACTAGGGACGCCTATTGAAAACTTCCCGCCTGATTATTGGGATATGATTGTGGCGCATTGGCAGGCTACTATGGAAGTTATTCAAAACCAAGTGCGAGCAGATCCTGAACTACCCTTCTAGATGTAGATTCTGGGAATTAGAAATCATAGCAAAATATAACAAGGAGTATCTATGAAAGATAAAACTATTAAAATCGATTTGTCAAAAATCGCAAATACAGCCCTACAAGAAAAGGTTGACAAAGAACTTGAAAAAGTCCTTGAGAACATTCTGGATCTCAATACAGAAGCTAAAGCGACTCGCAAAGTTACTATCACACTAACGATGTCAACAGACGATGAACGTACAGTCGTTAAGACAGGTATGGAAGTCAAATCCACTTTGGCACCGCAAAAAGGCGTTGCAACAACTGTTATTGTCGGTCGCGACGACACTGGTAAAATTCACGCAAATGAGCTCAAGAGCGGCATCCCTGGTCAGACTTACTTTGATGACAATGGAGACATGAGAACTGACACTGGCGAACTCGTCGAAGAAGTAGAGCAACAAAACACAAATATCATTGATTACAACAAAAAGAAAGCAGGTAACTAACCATGACAGAAAATCTCAAAGAAGCATTATCTTACACAGTCGAACTAGCGGGTAAAGAAAACAAAATCATTCGTTCAGAAACTGGGAAGGAGTATTTTGACAGCAATGAATATGACTTACAGGAACTTAATCCTCGTAAGTATGCACCTATCCTTGAGCTTCAGACGCTCAAGAGTCTTGTTGATTATCTCAAGTCAGATAACGATTTCATCAGTGATCGTAAACTTGTAGTTGTCGTGGACAGTTGTCAAAAAGTATCTGTATATGATCAAGTTGATTTTGAAAATGGTAAACGTCCTCAACTTGTTTCTGTAAGAGCATCTGTCCCAGTTATTCCATTCAGCAATTGGCGTGACCAGGAAGAATTCAATATTATGCTGCAGTCTATGTTTATCGATGATGCAGACCGTAATTTGGTTTTGGATTTTGCTAGCCATTTGAAAATCGAAAAAGGTGCAGAAGTACAGGACAATGGCATCAGTCAAATGGCTACGGTTCGCGATGGTGTAGCAAGCCTAGCACAAGCTAAAACTCCAAATCCAGTAACCTTGCGACCATATCGTACTTTCAACGAAGTGGAACAACCAGCAAGTCAATTTGTCTTCCGCATCAACAAATTGGCAAATCTTGCGCTCTTTGAAGCAGATGGTGGTAAATGGAAATTAGAAGCCGTCGAAAGCATCGCAAATTATTTAAAAAATGAACTTGCTAGCAACAAAAAAATTACTATTTTAGCTTAAAGGAGAAATCAACATGACACAACAATACAACAATTTTGAGCGTGAATTCGGATGGGAAGATGAAATCGTCCAAGATTCTTCATATGTACTTTTAGAACCCGGAGAATACTGGTTTACGGTAACTAAAATTGAACGTCAGCGACATATACCGAATCCGAATTCGAGAAGTAAAAATCCACTCCCTCCATGTAACAAAGCGGTTGTAACTTTGAGTATTTTGAATGCGGAAGGAGATAAGAAGGAAATAACTTATAATTTATTCCTTCATTCTCGCACAGAAGGGATGTTATCTGCATTCTTTGGTGCAATTGGTTTGAAAAAACATGGAGAACCTTTAAAAATGGACTGGAATGCAGTATTGAATTCTGTGGGGGTATGTAATGTTAAAAAAGCTATTTCTACCAACGGGAATGAATACAACGATATAGGCTTTATGGTGTATGCAGATGAAGTTGATGTAACAAAGCAACTAAATACTCGTCCTAATCCGCTTAACCAAAATAGTTATCCTCAAAATGGAAGTAATCAAAACTATCAGCAAACAGCCTACCAACAACCGCAGCAGCAAAACTTTGCGCAACAACCACAAGCTGGATACCAAGCTGGGCAATTCTAGGAGGTAAGGGATGCAATTAAGACCTTATCAACAGGAAGCACGGGAAGCTGTTCAAGCTGAATGGGCTAAAGGTCGCAAGCGCACGCTCTTAGTATTGCCTACAGGATGTGGAAAGACAATCGTCTTCTCCAAAATCATTGAAGACCAAGTGAAAGAGGGCAAGCGGGTGCTTGTCCTTGCTCATAGGTCAGAGCTTTTGGAACAGGCTAGCGATAAGCTCAAGACTGCGACAGGACTCGGCACGGCCTTGGAAAAAGCGGAAAATACCTCTATCGGTTCCTGGTATCGGGTTGTGGTCGGTTCTGTTCAGACCATGCAGAGGGAGAAGCGACTTAGTCAATTTCCTCCTGACTGGTTCGACACGATTGTCGTTGATGAAGCCCATCACGCCATTTCAGACGGCTATCAGCGTGTCCTTGGCTACTTCGAGCAGTCTGACGTCCTCGGGGTAACAGCAACACCAGACCGCGGAGATATGAAGAACCTCGGCTCTTACTTCGACAGCTTAGCCTATGAGTATTCGTTAGTCCAGGCTATCCAAGAAGGGTATCTATCAAAAATCAAGGCTTTGACAATTCCGCTAAGCTTGGATTTGTCGAATGTTAGCATGTCAGCGGGTGATTTTAAAGCTAGCGATGTCGGGACGGCGCTAGACCCATACTTGGAGCAGATCGCAGATGAAATGGTCAAGCAATGTGCAGACCGCAAGACAGTCGTATTCTTGCCTTTGGTAAAAACCTCGCAGAAGTTTCGAGATATTCTAAACGCAAAAGGGTTTCGCGCTGCTGAAGTCAACGGAGAGTCCAAGGATCGCGCAGAAGTCTTAGAAGACTTCGAGAAAGACCGTTACAATGTGCTTTGTAATTCGATGTTATTGACTGAAGGCTGGGATTGTCCATCAGTTGATTGCGTAGTAGTGCTAAGACCGACTAAGGTACGTGCTTTGTATAGCCAGATGGTAGGGCGTGGAACGCGCTTGCACCCGGGCAAGGAAGAACTACTCTTACTGGATTTTCTCTGGCACACGGAACGCCACGAGCTATGCCGACCAGCGCACTTAATCTGCGAGACTCCAGAAGTCGCTCAGAAAATGGTTGAGAACATGGAAGAGCAAACCGGAGTCATGCTTGACCTTGAAGATATGGAAGTGAAGGCGGCTGAGGATGTCGTCGCTCAACGTGAAGAAGCCTTGGCCAAGCAATTGGAAGAAATGCGCAAACGCAAGCGCAAGCTAGTCGATCCGTTGCAATTCGAAATGTCTATCCACGCTGAAGATTTATCAAACTATGTACCTAACTTCGGATGGGAGATGGCGCCTGCTAGTGATAAACAAATCAAAGCACTTGAGAAATACGGTATTTTTACTGACGAAATAGGCAACGCTGGAAAAGCTAATCTCTTACTAGACAGATTGCACAAACGCCAATCCGAAGGATTGACGACACCGAAACAAATTCGCTTTCTGGAAGGCCGTGGCTTTAAAGATGTGGGCATGTGGCAATTTGACCACGCTAGAAATATGATTGATCGCATTGCGGCCAACGGATGGCGATTGCCAGCAGGCGTGCGACCAGCTGAATATGTGCCGGGGTGATGTATGAAATTTCTTGATTTATTTGCTGGCATCGGTGGGTTCCGTCTTGGAATGGAGTCTGCCGGCCATAAATGTATCGGCTTTTGTGAGATTGACAAATTCGCTAGAGCTAGTTATAAAGCTATACACGACACGAAGGGAGAAATAGAATTACATGACATCACAGCAGTATCAGACGAGTTTATTCGAGGAATCGGACGTGTGGACATTATCTGTGGAGGATTTCCGTGCCAGGCTTTCTCAATTGCAGGAAACAGACGAGGTTTTGAAGATACTCGAGGAACTTTGTTCTTTGAGATTGCTAGGTTCGCATCTATTCTCAGACCTAAATATCTATTGCTTGAGAACGTCAGAGGATTGCTCAACCATGACGGGGGGGCTACATTTGAAACCATCATCCGAACCTTGGACGGACTGGGGTATGATGTGGAATGGCAAGTTCTTAACAGCAAGAATTTTGGAGTGCCACAAAATCGGGAGCGTGTGTTCATTATCGGACATCTTAGAGGACAACGTACCAGAAACGTTTTTCCTCTCAGCGGAGAAAGTCAGTCAATTAGTAGCCAATCAGTCGTAAAAATCGGTAATGTCAACCCATCTGGTATCGGCATGAATGGAGAAGTCTATCAAGCTGACGGCCTAGCTCCTACACTAACAACGAATAAAGGAGAGGGGCAAAAGATAGCTATAAAAAGTAATACCATAAAACAATTTGGGGTATTGCAACCCAATTTTAATCAATGTGGAGTGGTTTACGAAACAGATGGCATCGCACCAACAATCAGAGCCTATCAAGGCGGAGGACTTGAACCTAAAATCATTCAACGAGGTCATGGTTATAATCAAGGCGGAGAACATGACATCGCTCCTACTTTGACAAGTAATAGCTATCACGAAAACAATGTTTTAAAAATAACAGAGGCAACTTCTCAAGGATACACTGAGGCAACGATTGGCGATAGCGTGAACCTATCACACCCAAACTCTAAGACGCGAAGAGGGCGAGCAGGTAAGCAGAGAGCAAATACTCTCTTGACTGGAGAGAGTCAAGGGGTGGTAGAGCCTGATTTTAGAATTAGAAAACTAACGCCACGAGAATGCTGGAGATTACAAGGTTTTCCAGATTGGGCGTTTGACAAGGCGCAAGAAGTTAATAGCAATAGTCAATTATACAAACAAGCAGGAAACAGCGTGACAGTCAATGTCATTGCGGCAATAGCAAAGGAATTTAAATAAGAAGGAGAAAACAGTGGCAGAGAATGATTTTAATTTGTTGCCGTTGCTGGATTACATCAATCCTGCCACGGTAGACTACCAGACATGGATAAATGTGGGCATGGCCTTGAAACACGAGGGCTACACGGCATCCGATTGGGACAACTGGTCCCAAAACGATAGCCGGTACAAGAAATTCGAGTGTTTCAAGAAATGGGATACCTTCAACGAAGAAGCAGGAACTATCGTGACAGGCGCCACGATTACTCAACTTGCGAAAGAAAACGGCTGGGTGTCGCAATCCGGCTATGACAGCGAGAATGCTCATGAGTTAGGCTGGACTGATACAATAGACCGTGATTATCGTGTCATTGATAAAGACTGGATCGAGGGCAAGGAAATCCACGAGCCGACTATTTGGAATCCGGTGCAAGAAATCATCGAATACCTTGAAACACTTTTTGAAGCCAGCGAAAATGTCGGCTATGTGACCGAATGTTATCCAAAGAAAGACGATGAAACAGGCGAGGTTGTCAAGTGGTTACCTACGAAGGGAGCTTACGACCGTACTGCCGGACAATTGATTGAAGCTCTTAGTAAATGTAATGGAGATATTGGAGCTGTCCTTGGTGACTATCACGAAGAAGCTGGCGCATGGATCCGATTCAATCCAATGGATGGGAAAGGTGCTAAGAATGAAAACGTGACAGATTTTCGCTATGCTTTGGTAGAATCCGACAGTATGCCAATTGACAAGCAGAACGCCATTTATAAAGAGTTGGAGTTGCCGATTGCAGCCTTAGTTCACAGCGGGAATAAGTCGCTACATGCTATCGTCAAAGTAGATGCCAAGAATTACGAAGAGTATCGTAATCGTGTTGATTATCTTTATAAAATTTGTCAGAAGAATGGAATCATAGTTGATACTCAAAATAAAAATCCAAGCAGACTTTCGCGTATGCCGGGTTTTATCCGAAATGGTCAGAAACAATTCTTGGTGGATACGAATATCGGTAAGGCTGACTGGGACGAATGGTACCAGTACATCGAAGACTTGAACGATGATTTGCCTGATCCTGAAGGATTGGCCGATAGCTGGGATAACTTGCCAGAATTGGCTCCTGAGTTGATTAAAGGTGTCCTTCGTCAAGGCCACAAGATGTTGATTGCTGGTCCGTCCAAGGCTGGTAAGTCATTCGCTTTGATTGAGATGTCGATAGCGATTGCAGAGGGCAAGAAGTGGCTAGGCTGGGATTGTACGCAAGGGCGTGTCCTCTATGTCAATCTGGAATTAGACCGACCATCCGCCCTGCATCGCTTCCGTGATGTCTATCAGGCTATGGGGTTGGCACCGCAGAATATCCAAAACATCGATATCTGGAATCTTCGTGGAAAGACTGTACCGATGGACAAGCTAGCGCCCAAACTCATTCGTCGAGCTTTGAAAAAGAATTATATCGCAGTCATCATCGACCCGATTTATAAAGTTCTGACTGGTGACGAAAACAGCGCAGACCAGATGGCACATTTTACGAATCAATTTGATAAAGTGGCCACAGAGTTAGGTTCTAGCGTTATCTACTGCCATCATCATTCTAAAGGTTCGCAAGGCGGCAAGAAGTCCATGGACCGCGCTAGTGGTTCGGGTGTGTTTGCTCGGGATCCTGACGCGCTTATCGATTTGGTCGAGCTGGAAGTATCAGAAGAATTGCTGACACAGCGTCTGAACCAAGCAGCGTGCGAGGTTTACAAACAAGCTTTGCAAGAGCGAAACAATGCCTATTACCAGCAGAATGTCGGACTAGATGATCTATTAAGTCCAGCTCAGATGCGGACGCACTTTGAAAAAGGGATTCCGGACGTGATGGAGCGTGCTCCATTCGTGGATAAGCTCGAAGGAGCTCGCAACAAGATCCAGATAGCAACTGCATGGCGTGTGGAAGGTACGCTTCGAGAGTTTGCCAAATTCAAGCCAGTGAACATGTGGTTCAGCTATCCAGTGCATGCGCTTGATGAAACTGGCGTGCTTGCGGATATTAAACTGGACGATGATAAGCCAGGGTGGATGAAAGCTAAAGAAACTCGCAAAAAGAACGCAAAGGAAGACAAAAAGCAAAAGCTGATAGAGTTTGACGAAGCGATCGAAAACGCGAACTTCGGCGAACCACCCTCAAAAGAAGATGTAGCTGAGTATTTAGGAGTGTCTATAAAAACAGTTACTCGCAGATTGAATTCATCTAAAAAATATTGGTTCGACAAGAACTCAAATTCAATAAAAGAAAAAGGACAAGACCATAAAAACGTGGTCGTGTCCGAATAAGACGGCACCATAATTTTATGGTTGTGTCTTTGTCTTAAAAAAACAGACAAGACCATAAAAACGTGGTCGTGTCCCGGACAGACAACTATATATTATATATATAGATAATGTCCTGTCGTCCATCATGTCCATACCTGTATAGACAGGGTTGCTTAAAACGCACCCTGTCATATACAAGGTCCATGGACTAAGCGCGAAATTAAAAAAGAAAGGAAGTGCATTTTTAAAAATGTCTATTGAATTCTTTTTACCAATGCAAAAAATTCCAACAACGACTCACCAACAAAAAAAGGTAAACGTGAGATTTGGTAAGCCGATTTTTTATGAGCCAGAGGATCTAAAAAATGCCAGGGCGAAATTTGAGAGCTTGCTCGCGCAGCATGTCCCTCCGAATAAAATTAAAGGAGCAATTCGTCTGACAGTCAAGTGGTGTTTCCCTCGTATCAAAAAAAGCTACGATGGTCAGTACAAGACAACAAAGCCAGATACAGACAATCTGCAGAAATTGCTCAAGGACTGCATGACGAAACTTGGCTACTGGAAAGATGATGCACAAGTGGCCAGCGAGATTGTCGAAAAATTTTGGGCAGACACAGTCGGGATCTATATCAAAATTGAGGAATTGCCATGAAAATCAATTATATTGATTTCTTCAGCAGAGTTATTCCGGAATGGATGGCGCGCAGCAATCAGAAGAGCCAAGAAGTCGGTTTCGGCTCAGATGCTTATTGGCTATGGGCGGTGTCGTCAATCGGAGAAATTTGTAAACAATACAACGATGATGAGCTGGTGACGGAGCAGTTCGGCCTGCTCTTTAACTGGCTTGAAAAACAGGCAGGAGGAGATAAAAGAAAATGAATAAGCATGAATTGATAAAAAAATACGAGACAAAGGGAGAACAACTTAAAGAGTTTCCGGTTGTCGCAATCGGAGATGTTTTAAAGAATCTTCGAGAACTAGACGAACCAGAAAAAATTCAAATCACGCAGTTCGTGGCGGATTGGATTGAGTATTGTAAATTTACTCATGTTGATTTGCAATCCGCTTTGGTTGTTGGTGATGTATATTTTTACAACTACGCAAATCAAAAAGATTTTTCAAAACTAAAAGAATTTTTAGAAACTGAAAATAACCAAGCGACCTTCGCTCGAGCATGGCTTGATGGTTATGATATTCAGGAAACAAAATATGTAGTGACCGATGGTAATCATTTGTATTTCAAAAACCATCAAGAAGATATTGAAATTGTCATACTAGTGGATGAACAACCTGGTACGATGGAGTATGTCAAGAAATTCAACACAAAAGAAGAAGCCCAAAAAGCTGCGGATATCCTTGGATGGAAAGTTCAGGAGGTAGAGTGATGGCAAAGATAGTATTAAAAAATCCTTACTTTGAAGAAGAAATTAAGGTAAAAGAAAGTTGCAAGCGTATAGCTGATATGTTGGACTGGCTTGAACGAGGTAATATAAATTATCTTCAATTACAACAGATTGAGCCTACTGAAACTATCATTACGATAAATCCTAAACACTTTGCAAAGGTTGAATTTTACGAGGAGGATGAATGACAATTAATATCAAACAACGACTAAAGGCCTTGCAGTACATCGATATCAAAGCGAAGTCAAAACACCAGGAAATTATCAGTCTGAAATCAAGCATCTTGCGAGGGCAGCAGTTTAATAACATGCCAAAGTCAGAAAGCTCATCTAATCGCTCTGAAGAATTAAACGTGCTGATTATCGATAAGTCAGAGCAACTGTATCAGGAAATTCAAGAACTCTATCGGGAACGGGATGAGCTGGTGCAAGTGATTGAGTCATTGGACGACCCTGTGGAAAATATTATCATGCGCTTGTTGTATATAGATGGACTATCATGGAGTCAAATTCAGGCTCAGTTACGTTGCGGACGTGGGACAATTCATCGGGCTAGAGAGAGCGCTTTGAAAAAAATTTCTAAAAAATGGAACTAATGGAACTCTTTGGAACTTTTAAAGTGATATTATGGTATTGTCAGCAAGTACGGTAAAGCGGACTGATGGCTCCTTTAACTTTTCATAACGACATCATGGATAAGTCAGTGATTTCCTCTTTGTCTTTTTGGGTTCAATCCTTGATGTCGTTATTTTAGGCTTTTAGTGTAGCGGTAACACAACAGTCTCCAAAACTGTTATCGTAGGTTCGATTCCTACAAAGTCTGTGAGAGGTCTTGCATCAAGTCACACATTGTGTGGCTTTTTGTTTTTGTAAAAAAAAGGAGGTGATGGAAAATCGCTAAACTAACTTTAAAACAACAGAGATTTGCTGATGAGTACATCATCAGCGGGAATGCAACAGATGCTGCTATCAAAGCTGGCTATGCTAAGAGGTCGGCTGGCCAGATAGGTGAGCAGAACTTGAAAAAACTTGAAATTAAGAAATACATAGACGAGAGACTGGCTCAGCTTGCGTCTGAGAAAATCGCAACACAGGAAGAGGTGCTTACTTACCTAACTTCAGTCATGCGAGGAGAGACGCAAGAGCAGACTTTGATAAGTATTGGAGAACTAGGCCAAACGATTACGGATATAGATGTAGGGGCTAAGGACAGGATAAAAGCTGCTGAATTACTTGGTAAGCGTCACAGGCTTTGGACGGATAAACAAGAAATCACTCAACGAACTATCGAAATTAAGGTAGGTGATTGGGATGCTGACGAAGACTAGACCAAAACTAAGTATTCAAATTTCATTTCCCTATCCTAGCAGAGTATTCAATAAACATATATATGACAAGCTGACGGATTACTCAACTTTTACCGAAGTTCACTACGGTGGTGCTTCAAGCGGAAAGAGCCATGGAGTTATTCAGAAAGTCGTCTTTAAGGCTTGCCAGAATTGGAAATTCCCTCGCAAGGTTCTTTTTTTGCGAAAAGTCGGAGCTACAGTTCACGATTCAATCTTCGAGGACGTGAAACAGTGCTTAGATTCCTGGAGCTTACTTGACAAGTGCAAGGTTAACAATTCAGCTTATCGTATTGAGTTGCCAAACGGAGCGCAGTTCATCTTCAAAGGATTGGACAACCCCGAGAAAATCAAATCAATTAAGGGCGTGTCTGATGTGGTCATGGAAGAAGCTTCTGAGTTTACACTTGACGATTACACGCAGTTGACTTTGCGTTTGCGTGACAGAAAGCACAAGCAGAAACAAATCTTTTTGATGTTTAATCCGGTTTCGAAAGTAAACTGGACCTACAACGCGTTTTTTGTTAAGAAACCAAAAAACACGGTTGTTTATCATACATCCTACAAGGATAATCGCTTTTTAGACCAGGTCACGATTGAGAATATCGAAGAACTGGCCAACAGAAACGAAGCGTACTACAAGATTTATGCTTTGGGCGAGTTTGCGACACTTGATAAGCTGGTTTTTCCAAAATACGAGAAGCGATTACTAAATAAAAGTGAGTGGGAGCATTTGTCCGCTTATTTTGGACTTGACTACGGTTTTATCAACGACCCGTCAGCTTTGCTTCATGTAAGAATAGACGATGCTAACAGAAAGCTTTATGTAGTTGAGGAGTTTGTAAGAAAAGGATTGACGAATGACAAGATCGCAGAAAGTATCAAGGCCCTTGGGTATGCCAAAGAGCAAATCAGAGCAGATAGCGCTGAAAAGAAATCGAACCAGGAATTGCGAAATCTTGGAATTCCTCGGGTTATCGATGTGCAGAAAGGTCCTGGATCGGTTATGCAAGGGATCCAGTATCTCTTGCAATACGATTGGGTAGTCGATGAGCGATGTGTGAAGTTGATTGAAGAGCTTGAAAATTACACCTGGAAGAAGGATAAGAAGACGAATGAATACATCAACGAGCCTGTTGATAGCTACAATCACTGCATCGATGCGATTAGATACGCATTGCAAGATAGGATTTTACAAAGCAAATCAACACAAGATCGCATGAAGAATGCATCTTATTATTTTAGGAGGTAAAATTGGAAGTTAATTTTTTAAATGGTACTCGCTTTGACAGTAAGTCGAATGAACATTTTATGATGATGGCGGAAGACTTCGAAGCCATCGAATACGGTTCTGACAATTGGATTGAGCAGTTAAAACGCTATGTGAATCGCCACAAATCAGAGCAACAACCTCGTTTGAAAGAGTTAAAGCGGTACTATAAAGGTGATAACAATATCAAGTATCGACCTGCTAAAACAGACGAGACTGCGGCAGACAATCGCATTTCTAGTGACTTTGCTAAGTACATCACCATTTTTGAGCAAGGATATATGCTAGGAAATCCGGTTGAGTACAAGAACAAAAATGAAACAATCCTCGACAACATCAAAGGCTTCTCTGCTAAAAACAATGAGAAGAAGCACAATTCATCAATCAAGAAAGACTTGTGTGTGTATGGCCGTGCTTACGAGCTTTTGACTGTAACGAATCGAGACGGCAAAGCTTGGGTTAAACTGTACAAGTTAAAACCAGAACAGACCTTTGTTATTTATGACGATACCTATGAGCAAAACTCACTCATGGCCGTAAATTACTATGATGTAGATTATGGAGATAGCAAACGTAAAACGATCATCAAAGTTTATACTGCAGATCGTATCTATAGCTATGAGTGGAAGTCTACGGATAGCGATAAAATGGCACTCAAAGACAAGCAAGAGCATTACTTTAAGGCTGTCCCAGTAAATGAGTACATCAATAACGAGGACCGCTTAGGTTCTTATGAGTCGGTTTTGGACAACATCGATGCTTACGACTTATCACAGTCTGAACTTGCAAACTTTCAGCAAAATAGCAACGATGCTATCTTGATGATCAAAGGTAATCCGTACACGGGAGCAGAGGAAAATGACTTTTTGGAAGATGGACGAATCAATCCCAATGGTCGATTGTATGTATCGCAGGCTTACAAGAAAGCGCAGGTCCTCATCTTGGATGACAATCCAAATCCGGGTGGAGCGAACCCAGACGCTAGCTATTTAATCAAGTCGTATGATAGTAAAGGTGCAGAAGCATATAAGCAACGACTTGTGAATGATATCTTACGATTCACATTCACACCCGACACGCTTGATAACAACTTCTCAGGCACGCAATCTGGCGAGTCGATGAAGTACAAGCTCATGGCTAGCGATAACTACAGGGAGCAACAAGAAGACCTATTCGAAGCTGGTCTTATGCGTCGCTTGCGCTTAGCTGTAAATATCTGGGCGATTCAAGGAAACGAAAATACAGCCTATGAGTTAATCAATGAGACATCAGTAGTATTTAGACCTAATATTCCGCAAAACGAAAAAGAAATCGTTGAGATGATTAAGTCGTTGTACGGAATTGTCAGTGACCAGACGATTTTTGAATTGCTGAATCAAGTTACGGGTGTAGATGCTGCAGATGAGCTAGAACGTTTGAAAGAACAAGAAGCCCTAGAACAGCCTGAATCACGGTTAGATCCAGTAGATGAGGTGGTCGATGATGAGCAAGAAGTTGAACCAAAACCATCTTGATTACTGGTCAGGTCGCTCAGATGAAATTTTTCGTTATCTAGACCGAAAAGATATTGATTTTTTTGCTGAATTAAATAAGATCTATCAAGAGCAAGCTAATGAAATGCAAAAAGCCTTTTATGACTTTGTCAGCAAGTATTCTGAAAATGGCTCTATGAGCTATCAGGAGGTGTTACAACGCTTGAAAGGTACTGATCTGTCAGATTACCGAGAGAATGCCAGAAAGTATCGTGAGCAAGCTGAGAAAGACCCGGAATTACTTAAAAGGCTCAATGAGCAGTATGCAACTGCACGCGCTACAAGGTTAGAGTCATTACAACTTGATATGCTTTTTCGTGCAGGTATAGCGAGAGGGCTCATTGCTGATAAATTTGAAAGCTATCTGCAGAAAATGGCTCTTATGGGCTATAAAAAAGCCATGAGTGGCCGAATTGGTACAATCAATGAACCAGCACTAAAAGAGTTGGTAAAAACTCCATTTAACGGCTACAACTACAGTCAGCAATTGTGGGGCAATACAGACAATCTAGTAAAGGATTTGAAGAAAGTCTTAAAAGCTGGCTTTGTTCGTGGGGATCACCCTAGAACAATGGCGCGTGATTTGGCACAGAAATATAAAAAAGCCAATAGCCGAGCTGAAACACTCATTAGAACAGATGGAACGATGATTGTCAATCGTGCAGCTGTTAATCGATACAAGGATGCAGAGCTGAAATATTATCGTATACTGGTCCATCTGGACAATCGGACAACTGAAATCTGCAAAAGAATCCATGCGGAAGACAAGCGGTATCTGATTGATGAAATGCAAGCAGGGGTAAATGCTCCGCCTTTTCATTTTAACTGTCGGTCTGGTGTAATACCTGATGAAGAAGAATTGAATGATGATAGCATAGCTCATAATAACGATTTTGAGAAGCTAAAAGGTGATCTCGCCAATTTGTGGGATGATATATCAAAAGGGAATTTACCTTACGATGGTATCAAACGAAGCCTTGCGGAAAACTATATCATTGGACAATTGCCTACAGTTCCTGGTACTGAGGAATTGCTGAAGAATGTACAAGTTACTGGAAAAAATCTAGCGAAAATCTTGGAAAAGCATGGCACAGAATTCCCATTGGAGCAAATGTTATTGTTGCAAGAATTAGTTGCTAATCCAGATTATGTCGCCGATAACTCTGGTCATCATAACAATTCGGTACTGCTCTATAAAAAAGTCCCTGAACGCTTGAAATATCTAATGGAAGCAGCGCTTATACAAAAAGATGATGGTAACTACATCATCCACTACCATAAAATTAAAAAACAAAAATTAAATAAATTGAAACGTGAGCAAAAGATACTTTACTCTAAGGATGATATGTGATATACTTAGAGTAGAGATAGAGGTTGAAAAGTATCCGCCTCCAACGCGCCACTTAGCTAGTGGGTCGAGAAATGCGGGCGACATTCGGCGGTCCCGCCTATCTTGCGCTTAGATAGTAATCTAGGCGCTTTTTTGTTGCCCAGAAAGGAGATAAAATGTTTATTTGGAATTTGGTATCTATCACAGCAGGCGTAATCGTCCTGCTCGTTTTATTAGTTGTGGGTTATTCAATTATCAGTGGGATGATTGATGGAATTAAAAAATCAATGAAAGAAGGTGATCCAGAATCTTGACTTGCAGGAATAGACTGCTATAAATCACTGTAAATTGCTATAAACCGTGTCGATTTCGATGCGGTTTTTATATCGTCCAAACTGTACCGATGACAATAAAAGCTGTACTGTTCCGTCGCCGGACGTAAAACGAGATTATCGAGTGGCGACGTAATCGCTGGAGGACAATTATGTCAGAAGAAATCAACGGAACTGTATCTACCGAATCAACTGAGACTGTCGACACTCAGAACGAGAAAGTAGAAACAGAATCAAATGCAGGTAGCGAGAAGCACGAACGTACATTCACCCGCGCTGAAATCGGAAAAATGTTAGCTGCTGAACGTTCAAAATGGGAAGCTGAACAAGTTACGGCTATTGAACAAGCTAAAAGCGAAGGCGAACGCCTGGCTAAGCTGACAAAAGACGAGCGCGCTAAAGAAGAGGAAGCGAAACGAATAGCTGATTTGGAGAAGCGCGAGCAGGATATAGCTGAACGTGAGATGAAACTAGCGACTCAATCGCTCTTGGCAGATGAAGGCTTGCCACAAGAGTTTATGGATCATGTGTTAGCTCCGACTGCTGAAGAAGTAAAAGCTAAAATCACAGCTTTGCGAACTGTATTTGATAGCGAAGTTGAAAAGCGCGTGAACGAACGACTGGTTCAGAGCGCGCCGCGTCGTGGTACTACAACAGGAATCACGAAAGAACAAATTATGGCAATTGAGGACACTAACAAACGTCAGGCCGCGATTGCTGAAAATATTGATTTATTTAGAAAGGGCTAGAATATGGCTGAACAAAAACTAACTACTATGGCTAACTTGGGCGAAATCAAGTCTATTGATTTTGTTAACAAGTTTTCTAAAAATATCAACGACTTGTTGACACTTTTGGGCGTCACACGTCGTCAGGAACTTACAAATGACCTCAAGATCCAGACTTACAAATGGACTGCTGATGTGGATGCAACAAATCCGGGAGAGGGGGAAGACATTCCGCTTTCTCAAATGGTTCGCACTAAAGACCAAGCGCACGAAGTGGCGTGGTTCAAAAAACGTCGTTCTGTATCTGCTGAAGCAATTGCTCGCCATGGAGCGTCTGTTGCTATCACAGAAGCTGATACACGTTTGATGCGCGAAATCCAAAACGGAATCAAGGAGCAGTTCTTCACATTCTTGAAAGCTAACCCGACAAAAAACAAGGGTAAAGGTTTGCAAGGTGCGCTTGCTCAAGCGTGGGCAAAAATCGCAACTTTCAACGAATTCGAAGGATCTCCAATCGTTACTTTTGTGAATCCGGTTGATGCTGCTGAATACCTTGGAAACGCTGGTGTAGGCGCTGATGCTTCTAATGTATTCGGTATGACTTTGCTTAAGAATTTCTTGGGTATGCAAAACGTTATCGTTATGAACGGTGTGCCAGAAGGCAAAGTGTATACTACTGCGGTGGAAAACCTTGTGTTTGCATATTTGGATGTAGCGAACGGAGATCTCGGTGGATTGTTTGCTGACTTTACAGACGAAACTGGTTTGATTGCAGTTGCTCGTGACCGTGCTTTGAAAAACCTCACTTACGAATCAGTATTCTTCGGAGCTAACGTGCTATTTGCTGAGATTCCTCAAGGTGTTGTAGAAACATCTATTGAGAAACCCGCAGCAGCAGGTGTACCAGGAGGTTAATGAACGATGGCGATTGATACGAATGAGATTTTGAAAGAAATCAAATTGTTAAAAGGGGTAAGCGATACTGCGCAGGATGACTTGCTGAATTTGATAATCAAAGAAAGCACTGAGCGCATTCTTGCCTTTGTCAATCGCTATTCCGAATCATCAATTACAGAAATTCCGAACAGCGCAGCTTACATAGTTCGTGATGTAGTTGTGAAACGATTTAATAAGCTAGACTCCGAGGGAGCTAAAGCAGACAGTGAAGAAGGACGCGCTTTCACTTGGGAAGATAATTATCTATCTGAAGATGATAAGCAGGTCCTTATTTCTCTTGCTAGCAAAAGGCGAACTCGAGGGGTAGCACGCTTTGTATAAGAGGTGATTCTATGAGTTATAACCAAAGAGTTATTTTAATCAAAGAAACCGTTCCGAAAGACGAACTTTTCGGAGATACAACCCAAAATGAAATTGGCCCTTTACCATGTCAAGAAAGTTCTCTGACAAATGCAGAACAGATCGGTATTTTTGGGAAGTACAACCTGGATAGCTTCAAGTTACATCTTCAAGGAATTCATAATGATTTCTCTGAGGTTGTATACAAAGGCAAACGTCGTAGTATCCAAGGGAAGAAATATCACAAAAATAGTACGGTGATTTATCTATGAGTCTTAATTATAAAGTAAAAGGGCTTGACCGATACATTCGTACTGTTGATCATAAGGGTAAAAAAGCAAAGTATGCTGTCGATAAAGTTTTAAATCGTTCAAGTTTACGAGTGGAACGTTTAGCTAAGCTATACGCTCCATGGGATACTGGTTGGCTGAGTGAAAGCATATACTCAATGCAAGAAAAAATGCTTGGTTATAAAGTCATTTCGCCTGTTTTTTATTCGATATATGTTGAGTTGGGGACACGGAAAATGGCCGCACAGCCTTTCATGGAACCAGCGATGAGAGAGGAATATCCAAATTTGATGAATAACCTTAACAAAATGTTTAGGAAGTAGGTGACGATGAATTCTCCAACAACTGAACTATTAAACAGCTTAAGAAATAAATTGAACCCCTTGAATGTTCCAATCCATTTTAAGCTACCTGACACGTCCGTATCCGAGCCTTTTTTGGTGATTGGAGGAATTGCATCTGACACATCAAAAACGGCGCAGACGGGGCTGATAATCGAAGACAGCACGGTTCAGATTGATATTTACTTACCTGGTAATAAAAATCGGGCATACGCTGAAGATGTAAAATCGCAAGCCATTCGATTACTGGGACGTAATACAAGAACTACTTCAACTATATTGATGGATAACTCAATCGGTCGTGAGGTCTATCATATCGTTATCAAGACGACCGAAACGATATTATAAATAAGGAGGTCCTAGCTAAATGGCTGAAAAAGGACAAGTAAAAATTACAACCGCAAAACCAATTGTTGGTAAGAAAGTATTCTACTTCATCCAATCAATCCATGCTGAAAAAGGTGAAGGAGCATTACTTCCTGCTTACCGTACAGACGGAACAACCACTCTTGGGGGCGAATACCAGGATGAGCAAACACAACAAGGTCGCTTGCTTGAAAAATCAAGTGACGAGCACTCAATCGAATTGACTCAATACTTTGCGCCGATGGATCCATCAGTAAATGTAATCTTGAATGCTCAAGCTAAAGGCGAATCAATCAAGATTTGGCGCGTAATCGTGGATGAAAGTGTTAAGGAAAAAATCGGGGAAGATCCAGACAAAAAAGATGCTTATCCAGCTAAATTTGGTTACGCTAAAATCACTGATGATGTCGAATTTAACGATGGAGTAGAAGAGTTTGTTGAACTTTCATACACCGCTGGTATCGTTGGCCGTCTTCAGGATGGTAAATTCCCACTTTCTGCTGAGGAATTGGCTGTATTGAACAACATCTACGCTTACCAAAACCCAGGCGAAACTACAGGCGACTACGATAACATCCAGCACTAATCTATCTAAGAAGGGTGACTGTCAAAGGTCACCTTTTTATTTTGTTTGAAAAAGGAGTATATACACATGGAATTTAATGTTGCAAAAAAAATCGTTGAAATCAAATTTGATTATCGCTTAATGTTCAAGATTGACAAAGATATGGCGACTAAAGATGCCAATGGCCAGTCCGCTGGAAATGGTGTCGGTGCGCTGTTTTTCAAAATTGTCAATCGTGACGACCAAGGGATTGTTGATTTGATTCAATATTGTGCAAGTAAAAAAGGTAAAGCAGTGTCTGAAGATGAAGCTTTGGCAGCTATTGAAGCACGATTTGAAAAATCGGAAAACGATGATCCTCAGGAAGAACTATTCCAGGAAATTGAAGAAGAAATGGTGCAGTCAGGTTTTTTCAAGAAGAAGATTTTGAAATATATCGAAAACATGAAACTTGGAAAAGAATTGGCACAAGCTCAAGTGGAAGCTGGAGATCAAACAGCAGAAGCTCAAGTCAAAGCAATTTCAGAAATTATTGGCAAGATGGAAAACGCGGTATCTTAACAGAGTGCGCTAAGCTCGGTCTTACTGATCAAGAAACTATTTTGTCTTGTAATAAGTGGGAGCTTGATGCGATTTTGGAAGGTCTTTACTACAAACAAATTGAAGAGCGTGAAGCTCTTTCAGGTTTAGCTCTTGAATTGAGATATACATTGAATGCCAAAAAAGTCGATGCGAAGAAACTCAGTAAAAAGAGAGATAAGGACAAAGTTCGAAGGATTTTTCATCCAGACAAAAAGAAAGAAATCAAAAACAAAAACGATTTTGTGGCATTGCTTGAAAAAGCAAGTCAGATGTTTGCAAATAGAAATTAGTAACAGAAGGAGGTGGATGTATGAGTTTTGACGGTTCTATATACGCTTATATTGGGGCAGATACTAAAGATTATGAAAAATCAATGAATGAAATTGTATCAAATACAAAAAAAGCGTTCGATGATGCACAAAAAGCTGCGGTCAATAGTTCGAATCAAATGATCCAAAAAATAGGTCAATTGATGAATGAACTCGCGACTTCAAATGCTTCAATTGGTCAAAAAATAGGCCAAGGATTCAAAGGCGGTCTGAATATCGCTCTTGGTGAAATCCAACGTATCGCATCCAACATTGGTCAACGATTGCCCGAACCCATACAAACAGGTTTAGCAAAAATAACACAAGCATTTACTAGTTTAAATTCTAAAATTTCAAGTGCTTTATCTCCAATTTCAAACAAATTTTCACAATTAGGTAGCACAATAGGAAATACTTTTAGTTCTGCTTTAGGAAAAGTAAATAATTTTACAAACCAAGTTGGAAATTCGTTAGGTGGTAAATTGATTAGTAAAATCAGTGCCTTATCGAGCAAAATTTCAAGTGGGCTCGGGAACGCTTTTCAACAAGCAGGTAGTAAAGCTACTAACGCCCTGATGGGTATTGTGAATCACACGAATCAAGCGGCATCTGCTACAAGCAACCTTATCAAGACAGCTCTTGGTATTTCGGCAGCATACGCAGGATTCAACTTCATCAAGAATGCAATTGGCGGTGCCATTACCAAATCGGCAGACTTTGAAGCGCGTATGAGTAGCATTAAGGCTGTTACTGGTTCTAGTGCTGATGTCATGAAACAATTTCATGATGCAGCAATTAAAGCTGGTGCTGATACAGCATTTTCTGCAACTGAAGCAGCGGATGCCATTGAAGAATTGGCAAAAGCTGGGGTATCTACAAAGGATATCTTAAATGGTGGTTTGACTGGCGCATTGAACTTAGCCACTGCCGGGGAACTTGACCTAAAAGAAGCTGCAGAAATTGCTTCAACTGCCTTGAATGCATTCAAACGCGACAATCTAAGCGTAGTAGATGCGGCAAATCAATTGGCAGGAGCAGCGAACGCTTCAGCGACAGATGTCCATGAATTAAAATATGGTCTTTCTATGGTTGCACCAGTCGCAAGCGGTCTTGGTCTATCGTTTAAAGATACAACGAACGCCCTTGCAGTATTTGCTCAAAATGGTCTAAAAGGTTCTGATGCAGGTACATCTCTAAAAACGATGTTGATGAACTTACAACCTCAAACTAAAGGGCAATACCTTGCTATGAAAAGGTTAGGGATCATCACAGAAGATGGTGCGAATAGATTCTTTACTGCAGAGGGTAAAATCCGCTCATTCGCAGAGATTTCACAAGTTTTACAAGATAGTTTGAGCGGGTTGACGCAACAGCAACAACAACAAGCTTTGAAAACGTTATTTGGTACCGATGCAGTTCGTGCTGCAACTATCGCAATGAATGAAGGCGCGGGCGGCGCAAACAAGATGCAAGCAGAAATCAGTAAGGTTACTGCTGCGCAGGTTGCCGCCGAAAAGCTCAACAACTTAAAAGGCGCCGTTGAAGGTCTAAGCGGATCGTTTGAAACTTTACAGATAAAGCTTGGTGAATCAGTACTGCCACTCTTTACTACGATTGTAAAATATGTGGACAAATTAGTTGACAAATTTGGTCAATCCAAAGCGCTTCAAAATTTCACGGATGCAATGGCAAACATCAATCCTGTTTTAGACCATTTCTTGAATGGTACAAAATTAGCCGATGGTGTTATGGATAAATTTACAAACTCTATGGCATCAGCTGCGCCTATTTTAAGCCTGGTCGGTGGATTGCTAGCTTTTGGTCCTGCTACTAAGGGCTTGACAAAATTGACAGGTCTCTTAGGTGGTCTTGGTGGCAAAATTAGTAGCTTCGGCGGTGCTATGGGTGGTATGTTCAATAATGCTGCAGGATATATCGGAGCATTTTCTTCTAAAATCGAAGGTTTACCTGGGGTTTTAGGAAGTGCCGCATCCAGAGGTATTAGTATTCTTGGCATGATGTCGCAAGGAATTGGATCTGTCATGAGTGTGGCTTTGGCTGCTATTGGTCCTGCTGCAATCCTTGGTCTTGTAGTAGCTGGTTTGGGCATCATCAACAATCAGTTTGGCACTCAAATAGATCAGTTACTAAATACAGTAACGACTAAAGGACCTCAAATCATTCAAAATCTTGTGTCAGGCATAACAAGTCAAATTCCTGCTTTGATAGCATCAGGAGCAGATTTGATAGCGAAATTCGCCAGCGCTTTCGCAACTATGTTCCCTGTCTTGGTACAGGCTGGTGTTGATTTGATTGGTAGTTTGATTCAAGGAGTAGGACAAAATGCTACATCTCTAATCAGTTCGGCAGTGACTGTGATTGGAACATTTGTGCAGTCTATCGCCAGTGCGCTTCCGCAGTTGCTTGGTATGGGTGTGGAGTTACTAGCCAACCTTGTTCAAGGGGTGCTTAATAACCTTCCTCAAATTTTGCAATCAGCCCAACAAGCAGTCACTACATTCCTGAGTGGCCTTGGCCAACAAATGCCAAACATTATTCAGAATGGTATCCAAATTTTACAGAATCTTATTAACGGTATTATTCAATCATTACCAACAATTCTAAATATTGCGGTTCAAGTTATCACATCCTTTATTCAAGGATTGGTATCTAACTTGCCTGCAATTATTAGTGGTGGTATCCAGCTGATTGTATCATTGGTTCAAGGAATTATAAACAACCTTCCTCAAATTGCTCAGTCTGCTGTGCAAATCATTGGGGTATTAATCACAGGATTAGCAAGTTCAATACCTCAATTAATTAGTGGCGGTATTGAATTGGTTGCGAAATTAGTTGTTGGTTTAGTAGCAGGTTTGCCAAAAATCCTTGAAGCTGGAGCGAATATCATTTTTGAACTTGGAAAATCTATGCTAACTGCAATACCTGAAGCTATTGGCGGGGTTGTATCTGCGGTAGGAGACTTCTTTGGTGGTATGTGGGATTTCGTTACTGGGAAAACAAACGAAGGTAGCGAAACAGTTAAGACTAAAACGACGGAAATGTCAGATCATGTGTCTGCTAAAACGACAGAGATGTCAACTAACGCGACATTACAAGCACAGACAATGCAAACGAATTTAGGGACGTCATTTGATTTGATGGGAACTAGTACAGCAGGTACGATGGCAACCATGCAGACGAATGTTGATACAACAATGCAGAGTATGGCTGTTACCGCTGGGACAAACACCCAAACTCTGGCAACAAATGTACAGACAGGAATGACTCAAGCACAAACAAATGCGACGACACAGGCACAAACTATGCAGACGAATGTAGGTTCTAGCCTCGATACTTTGAGTGCAACAGCAGGAGCGACCATGACTTCCCTCCAAAGCGTATCAAATACAGCTTTTCAGGGTGTAAATACAAACGCTACAAATTCTACCTCTCAAGCATCTTCGAATGTTCGAGCAAACTACAACGCAATGCAGTCTGCCGCGGAAACAAATACCGCTGCGGTCCAATCTGCGACGGAAAAAAACCTTGCAGCAGCGGAACGAGCAGCTCAAGAAAAAACTGCAAATATCGCAGAAAATATTACTAAGAATTTGAAGAATGCAGAATCAGCAACTATTAGTTCTATGGATTCTATTTCAAAATCAATCACAGATGGATTAAATCGGATTGATTCATCTGCTTCAAATTCAGGTAGCAAGATTGCACAATCATTCATTGAAACATTTGACAAAGCCAAAGACGTTACACAAGAAGGGATGACCTCCCTTGTTCATTCCATGGAAACGGGAATGAGTAGAGCAATAGGAATTTCTTATAGTGCTGCTAGTTCTATTAGTTCAACTTTTAGCATGCTATCCTCAACTTTAAACCTGGTTGGACATAATGCTGGAATGGGCTTATATAACGGGCTTTCAGGTATGGCTGGTAGTCTTTACTCACTCGCATATTCAATCGCATCTAACATCGCACGGACAATGCGTTCAGCATTGGATATTCATTCGCCTTCCCGTGTGATGAAATCTATTGGTGGATTCACAGGTGAGGGGATGTATAATGGTATGTCTGATTGGGTTCGCAAAATCAACGGCGTGGCAAAACAATACGCTACTGCAATTACTGATCAGAGATACGGAGTAGACAGCTTGATTACTACATCGGCAAGCGTAAATAATACAGGCTTGCGCTCGTCCCTTGAAAATCTTAGTGACGATGTCCGAAATTCTCAATTATCAGACGCTAAATTTGAAATCCATAACGAAATTGTGGGGGACAAGATTTACACGTCTGTTAAAGAACGAGAAGCGCGTGATCGTATCAAAGATGATTACTTTGTTTATGGATAGAAGGGCTATGAAATGGATTTACTGATTACACATGCTAACGCTGAGACTAAATTATCTCAGATCGGCATCTATAATATTAAAATTGAAGACAGTACGCCTTCTATTGAGGTAGACAGGCGAACAGTCAAAGGTCGAGGCGGATACATTCACGATGGTCTGACGCTTCGCCAAAAAACAATTAAAGTTTCTGGAAGGCTGGCTGTTGCTAGCCTTTTGGCTTTTATGGAAAAACAAGATGAGCTTGCGGGTTGGTTGTATGGTGATGAGCCTTATTTCATCACTAAAATGCATCCTGTACAAGATGATTTGTATGAGTTTGAGTTACCAGGAGCGAAAACGGGAGATTTAAACCTTTTGGATATTCCGCACACGCCTTGGAAATACCGTTACAAGGTACATCTTAACCGTGAAATTGAGTTTGCTTTCATTGGTAAATCAGAAGCAGGCTTGAAGTATGATGTTTCTTTTGAATTTGTAACAGCTGAAATACCGTATGGTGAGACAGTACCTCGAGAAATCACCTTGTCGGGTCCGTATATTACTTATCATGGCACAGCTTCATTAAGTCAATTCGAAGTACCGTTTGTTGTTGAACTAACCTCTGATGCTCAGCAAACCAATTTCTTTGTAGAAATCGATGGACGCCGTTGGAATTATTCCCATACTGCGACGCCGATACAACCAAGGGAGAAAATCCTTTTATCAGGAGTCGAGACAAGTATCTATCGTCCGGGCGGCATTCAAAACCTCAATATTAACAATCGGACTAATTATGAGTATTTTATCATCCGTCCGAATCCACAGAAACAAGTCAGTTTTTCAACAGATTTTCGTGGAACGGTCAAAATATTAGGTTTCAAAGAATTGTACAAATAAGGAGGTGATAGATTGATTACATTTTTAGACTCTCAGCAGATTGAAAGAAGTGCTCAAGTTGGTTTTTCGACGGTTCAATCGGTGAATGGTGAATTATCTGTAAAGGGAACGATCTACACGAATGATGATGTTTTAAAGAACATTGACAGAGGTTGGCGTTTTCGATTAAATGATGAATATTACCGCATCGTTTACGTTAAACCCATTGATACAGGGAAACAAATCGAAGTCGAATTTGACGCAGTCCACCAATTCTTTTACGATATGGCTAAGTCATCGATGTATGAAGTGCTGGATGGAACATATTCTCTTAGATATTATCTTGAAGCTATCTTCAAAAATAGCGGTTACAAATTCGATCTTGATGTTGATGTGAAGTCAATTCGTAAAAGCGATTTTGGTTGTAAGTCACGACTTTCTCTTTTTAATGACATTATTAAAACTGCAGGCGTTGAATTTTTAGTAGGCGGCCATCTTGTTCGTATCAGGAAATCAATCGGATCGGACCAATCTACACTCGTTCGTAAAAATTTCAATATGAACGAAATTACCATTGAAAAAGACATCAACAGCTTTGTGACTTACCAAAAAGGGTTCGGTGCGTGGAAAGGCGAAACAGATCGGACGAAAGGTCGATATGAATCCGAATACGAAAGTCCATTAGCTAAAATATATGGACGGATTGAAGCGGAGCCGGTTGTCGATGAGCGATATAAAGAAACCGGCAAGCTTTTAGAACGATTAAAACAAAATGTAGATAATTCTTATAAAATCTCAATCGCAATCGATATGGAAGATTTATCTGCTGCAGGTTATAAAACCTCGACTCCCGAAGTTGGAGATTACATCATGGCGATTAATGAAACGTTGGGAATTCGTAAGCGAGTTCGTATTGTTTCGTTAGAAAGCAATTATGATGTATCTGGTAAGTTGATAAAAAGAAAAGTTGTTTGCAATGATATTGGTTCCGTTCAAAGATATTCTTCAGAGATGAGTGTTTTATCTCGTTCCGTGTCGGATTCAAAAAACGAAAGTTCGAAAGCGATTGAAACAGCAATCAGGGCCTTGGCATCAGCTGAAGGTAAAAACACGAATTATTTCGGTGATAAAAAACCTTTAGACAATCCTCCAGGGACAATCAAGAAGGGCGACCGACTCTTCTTGACTACTGGTGACGAAACAGAACTTTATTTTTGGAGCGGGTCAGAATGGGTCCTTGAACCTACGAGATTCGATAAAGATAAATTCAATACAGAATTTGACAAAAAAGCTGAAGCTATAAACAAAAGCATCCAGAAAGTTGAGAGTGAAGCCACAACTGCTTTAGCTAAAGCTGGAGCAAATGCTTTACTTATAAAGGAAACTCAGAAGATTAGCGAGCAAGCGAAAAAACAATTGGATTTACAATTTGCTGACTACAAACAATCTGTAGATGGTAGATTCGCAAGCCTGAGTACTAGAGTGGATGGCAAAGCTAATCTTGTGGATTTTCAGCGTGTACAAGAAACAAGCAAACTCTATGAGAGAATTATCGGTAGCAACGAGAATGACATTTCGAATAAGGTCGCTCGCATGGCTTTGACCAATCAACTATTTCAGGTTGAGGTGGCCAAGTATTCGACGGTTGGCGGTCCGAATGTTATCCGAAATTCGAGAGCAGATGACGGTCTGAAATATTGGACAGAAGCGAATGGTCGTTTGAGTTTTACGGCTCATAGTTTCTACTTTAACGGACAGAAGCGCATGTTTGAATTGCGACCAGGCGCCGTTGTGAAAAGCCCACGGTTTATTGTTAAGCGAAATACTGATTATACATTGAATGTTTTAGGATTCGATAATAACTCGAAATATTTTAGGATTTATATTGGTGAACGCGTAAAAGGTTCTGTCGCAGATTACCAACAGAGGTTACTGATATTCAACGGCCAGTCTCGGTGGGTTGACGGACCCGTTTTTGATAACACAAAAACAGTCAAGAAATCCATTACATTTAATGTCGGTGAATTTGATGAATGTTATCTGCAATTCGAATACGACCGTAACAATCCTAACAAATGGGGTGGCTTCTTCATGACAGAGCTTGATTTCTACGAAGGAACGACTGACCGTAAATGGCAACCAGCACCCGAGGACGCGACCTTAGAGGCAGACAAGACTCTTGAAGCAACGCAGACTAAAATGACTCAGCTCGCGGGCTCGTGGGCAGTTAAAAATATTAACTCAGCTGGAGATATCATTTCTGGAATCAATCTGGGCGCTGATGGTAGAAATCGATTAATAGGAAAATCGTTTCATATAACTGGAGAAACTTTGATTGATAACGCGGTTATAAAATCCGCCATGATTGAGAGTGTCCTAGCTGATAAAATCACAACCGGAACGCTAAATGCAGCCAACGTCAACATCATCAATCTTAATGCGAATAAGATTGTTGGATTGGATGCGACCTTCTTGCGCGGGAAAATCGAGAATGCGATTATTGATTGGCTGGTAGGTAAGACACTAATCAGTCAAAATGGCTCAACAACTCTCAATCTTCAAACAGGAGTTTTTACACTCAACAACGAAGATTCCTCGATTATGTTTAGTCGAAGCTCCGACAACACTGCAACTAGTTTTAGTAAGAATGGAATTCATTTTTTTAAAAATAGAAAATTTATAGCAAGTATTGGACAATCTGCTTTTTCTTCTATCCATGACAATAAGCATAAATCTGGCTTCGCTATCACCTTGCCTAACGATCAAGGTATAAGTTTTTCTGGATACAATAGCAGTTCATTCTTTGAAATAAATCCGTATGAAAAAAGCTTATCAATACAATCTGGATTCTCTTTACTGATTGGGATAAAGACTTCGCAAAGTGTCTCTTTAGAACATGTCGTTGGAACTACAAACAATGTAAATTTTTCTGGTTTTAGAGCAAAAGGGACACGTCGTCAAGAATTACGATTTTACGCAGACGGGCGTATAGAAATTACAAGCGTATAGAAATTACAACAAGAGGATAAAATAAATGCAATTAAAATTACAAAATAAAGATTTGCTGACGATTAAGTGTGTTTTGGAAAAACTGCATATCCAAAACATGAAGATTAATCGAGGGAAAGTCAAGTTTTACAAACACATCCTTACAAAAATTGAAGAATACTACCAAGACGAGCAAGAGATTTTGAAAAAAGTTGCCATTATCAACGATGGAGGCTCTTTTGCGACAGACGAAAATGGCAATATTCAATTGCGGGATGGCGAGTCTTATGAAAATGTAAATCAGCAATTGAATGAACTCGCACAGGAAAAAGTTGTTCTTCACGCAGGCGAATATGAGGAACAATATAAGGAGTTCTTTGCTTGGTTAATCGAATGCGAAGAAGATTTAACTATGGATGAATCTATCCTGATCGATGAACTGTTAGAACAGTTTGAAAAACAAATTTCTGAGGAGGAAAAATAATGGAATTTCAGCTGGTTAATAAGTATTTAAGAGAACCTGGCAAAACTTTCGTGGCTATTCGGTGTCAGAACCCTTACACAGCGTACGACCGTGTATTGGATGGAGACCGGATGGCAGAAAGTGATGAAAGTTTGATTGAAGCGGTAAAGAAAGTTGTCATCGCAGAGCTAGATCCAGCAGGAGCGATTGCGAGCATGCAGCAGAAAGTTGCAAATGCGTCCCAAAAAACAGAAGAGAATAAAGAAGCTGTTGAACGTATTGAAAAATTGACAAATATAATGATTTTGATGGCCATTTCAACAGACGGTGGTATGAGACAAGATTTGTATGACGAAATAGCAAATCTACTCCCTCATTTATCGCCAGGAGTAAGGTATACTGACGGAAGTATTGTTTCAATGGGTTATCCATTCGACACGAATGCTAAGTGGCCGAAAAACAAGATGACAATCTTTAAATTACAAATGCAGAAGTCAGAAGGTTATACATATAAGGGTCAGACAGTCTCCGACATGTTACAACAGGGCGTTCTTACGATGATCATGCCACGTATTGATTAGAAAGGAGAGTGTATGCCAGGATATGAACGATTTCTTGTACAGATCTTCATCACCCTTATCCCTGTCATTGGTCTTTATTTTTCGATGAAAGATAAAGCAACCAAACAAGAGAATCGTCTTACGATTTTGGAGAAAGACATCGAAAATCTGAACGAATTCAAGACATCAGCCAACAAACGGCTCGATAACCACGATGAACAGAACAAGGCTATCTTAGTCCTAGCTGAGCAAGTAAAATCGCTTGGCGAGGATGTGAGAGAGCTTAAAAGCTTAATTCAAAACAAACAACAATAAAAGGAGAAACTCAAAATGATTAACTGGAAATTGCGCTTGCAAAACAAAACAACACTCATTGCTCTTCTTGGAGCAATCTTCCTTATGGCCCAACAATTCGGGCTTGAAATCCCCAAAAATATTCAAGAGGGTGTGAACACATTCGTTTATATCCTTGTCTTGATTGGTGTTGTCAACGACCCAACAACTGCAGGAATTTCTGATAGCAAACGTGCTCTTGAATACTACGAACCAAGCGAAGATTAGGAGAGAATAATGAAGAAAAACGACTTATTCATCGATGTATCTAGCCACAATGGATACGATATTACAGGTATCTTGGCTGACATGGGTACACAGAATACTATTATCAAAGTTTCTGAAAGTACAAATTATCTAAATCCTTGCTTGTCTGCTCAAGTGGAGCAATCCAATCCTGTTGGATTTTATCACTTTGCTTGGTTTGGTGGTGACATCGAAGAAGCTGAGCGAGAGGCACGCTACTTCCTTGATAATGTCCCCCAAAAAGTAAAATACTTGTGTCTTGACTACGAAGATCACGCTAGCGGAGATAAACAGGCAAATACAGATGCTTGTATTCGCTTTATGGAAATCCTCAAAGAAAATGGCTATGAGCCAATCTATTACAGCTACAAGCCATTCACGCTCAATAATATCTATTATGAGCAGATTCTTGCGAAATTCCCAAACAGCCTTTGGATTGCTGGGTATGGTTTGAATGATGGTACAGCTGATTTTGAATATTTCCCATCCATGGACGGGATTAGATGGTGGCAATACTCTTCAAATCCGTACGACAAAAACATTGTTTTACTAGATGACGAAGAAGCTAAACCCAAATGGAAAAAGAATGATACCGGATGGTGGTATGAATACCATGACGGATCCTACCCAAAAGAAGAATGGGAAAAGATCGATGGTACCTGGTACTACTTCAACGAGAGAGGGTATTCAATAGCTTCTCGCTGGTTGAAGGATGATGGAAAGTGGTACTATCTCAAAGAAAATGGCGCCATGGCCACTGGTTGGGTGCTTGTGAACGGTAAATGGTATTATCTTGATGCTTCAGGAGCAATGGTCACTGGCTGGGTTCAATATAAGGACAAACTATATCATCTCAAAGAAGAGAATGGAGCAATGTCTTCAGAAGAACTTGTTAAAGTTGAAGGTGGCTGGTACTACGTCAACGAAGATGGAAGCCGCTCAGACAAACCAGCGCTTGATGTATTACCTGATGGACTAATTGTTACTACAAAATAATTTTTTTAAAATAGAAAGGAAATTTTCTAAAATATTGTTCTAATTGTTTAACCGCAGGCTTATGCTTGCGGTTTTTTGTTTGCTCCAAAACAAAACGTGGTATAATATAGATAGATATTCTTAAATCTATCTACCTACTTTCAAACACTAGCCCCCACTAGTGTTTTTTGTTTTACAAGGGGCAAAAAAGGGGCAAAAATGCCGTAAAATGTCGTTAGTCCACGTAAAAATCTTGTATATGATTATTATTTTCACTTGATTTTAGTGCATATTGTAAATGATTGTATCATAGCGTATCTTCATAAGTTGTTGTGTGCTCTTTTTTCGTGCTTTTTTCGAATAAATAAGATAAAATAGCCTAGAATAAATGATAATAGAAAAGAGAAAAATATGAAAATTCGTGGTTTTGAATTGGTTTCGAGTTTTACAGATGAAAATTTATTGCCCAAGCGTGAGACAGCTCATGCGGCTGGCTATGACTTAAAGGTTGCCGTGCGTACGGTGATCGCGCCAGGAGAGATTGTCTTAGTTCCGACAGGGGTTAAGGCTTATATGCAACCAACTGAGGTCCTCTACCTTTATGATCGCTCTTCAAACCCTCGTAAAAAGGGCTTGGTTTTAATTAACTCAGTTGGGGTTATTGATGGGGATTATTATGGCAATCCCGGGAATGAGGGACATATCTTTGCTCAGATGAAAAATATTACGGACCAGGAAGTAGTTCTTGAAGTTGGGGAACGTGTGGTTCAGGCTGTCTTTGCGCCTTTCTTAATTGCGGATGGAGACGAGGCAGACGGTGTTCGGACAGGTGGATTTGGTTCGACTGGGCACTAAGATGAAAATTATATTTGTACGTCATGGAGAGCCAGACTACCGTGAGTTAGAGGAGTGTTCCTACACTGGCTTTGGATTAGATTTGGCTCCTTTGTCTGAGAAAGGAAGGCGACAAGCTCAGGAACTTTGCCAAAATCCTTTGCTTGGCTCAGCTTATATACTGGTGTCTTCTGCAGTAACTAGGGCTTTAGAAACTGCATCTTATGTGGTTCGTGCTACTGGCCTTCCTTTGAGAGTAGAACCCTTATTGCATGAATGGCAGGTCTATGAAACAGGTATAGAGAACTTTGAAAAAGCACGTACTCTGTTTTTAGAAAACAAGGGGGAGTTGCTTCCTAATAGTCCTATTCAGTATGAGACAGCTGAAGAGATGAAGGCGCGTTTTTTGGAAACTATGATAAAGTACCGAGACTACCAGACAGTGCTAGTGGTAGCTCATCGAATGCTCATGCGCCAATTTGTACCAGACGAGAAGATTGATTTTTGCCAAGTAATTGAGTGTGAGGTAGAGATTTAGAAAGAGGTTTATCATCGCAAAGAAAAAAGCGACATTTGTATGTCAAAATTGTGGGTATAATTCCCCTAAATATCTGGGACGTTGTCCTAACTGTGGGTCTTGGTCTTCTTTTGTAGAAGAGGTTGAGGTTGCCGAGGTCAAGAATGCGCGTGTGTCCTTGACAGGTGAGAAAACCAAGCCCATGAAACTGGCTGAGGTGACTTCCATCAATGTCAATCGAACCAAGACGGAGATGGAGGAATTCAACCGTGTACTTGGAGGCGGAGTGGTACCAGGGAGTCTCGTCCTTATCGGTGGGGATCCAGGGATTGGGAAATCAACCCTTCTCTTACAAGTATCGACTCAGCTGTCCCAAGTAGGGACTGTTCTCTATGTCAGTGGGGAGGAGTCTGCCCAGCAGATTAAACTCCGTGCAGAGCGCTTGGGGGATATTGATAGCGAGTTTTATCTCTATGCAGAGACCAATATGCAGAGTGTTCGCGCAGAAGTAGAAAAAATTCAGCCAGACTTCCTCATTATTGACTCCATCCAGACTATTATGTCTCCTGAGATTTCAGGGGTGCAGGGGTCTGTTTCTCAGGTGCGTGAGGTGACCGCTGAGCTTATGCAGCTGGCTAAGACCAATAACATTGCCATCTTTATCGTAGGGCATGTGACCAAGGAAGGGACCTTGGCTGGTCCGCGTATGTTGGAGCATATGGTGGATACGGTGCTTTACTTTGAAGGGGAGCGCCACCATACCTTCCGTATTTTGAGGGCAGTCAAAAACCGTTTTGGTTCCACTAATGAGATTGGGATTTTTGAGATGCAGTCGGGTGGATTGGTTGAGGTACTCAATCCGAGTCAAGTTTTCCTAGAGGAGCGTTTGGATGGGGCTACTGGCTCGTCAATCGTTGTGACCATGGAAGGGACTCGTCCGATTTTGGCGGAGGTTCAGGCTTTGGTAACACCAACCATGTTTGGAAATGCTAAGCGTACGACGACTGGACTTGATTTCAATCGTGCAAGTCTGATTATGGCTGTTTTGGAAAAACGAGCAGGGCTTCTCTTGCAAAATCAGGATGCCTATCTCAAATCTGCTGGTGGCGTGAAATTGGATGAGCCTGCTATTGACTTAGCCGTTGCAGTGGCTATTGCCTCTAGTTACAAGGACAAGCCTACCAATCCTCAGGAATGTTTTGTGGGTGAACTGGGCTTGACCGGAGAAATTCGGCGCGTGAATCGCATCGAACAACGTATTAATGAAGCGGCAAAACTGGGCTTTACCAAGATTTATGTACCCAAGAATTCCTTGACAGGAATCACTCCACCCAAGGAAATTGAAGTCATTGGTGTGACAACGATTCAAGAAGTTTTGAAAAAGGTCTTTGCATAATCCGTGACAAATCCTCTTAAAAATGATAAGATAGGAGAAATATTTGACTATCAAATTTTTGAGGAGGGAATCGTGTCGTATTTTGAACAGTTTATGCAAGCCAATCAGGCTTATGTTGCTCTACATGGGCAGTTAAATCTGCCACTTAAACCCAAAACCAGAGTAGCGATCGTGACCTGTATGGACTCACGTCTACACGTTGCGCAAGCTCTAGGTTTGGCTCTTGGGGATGCTCATATCTTGCGGAATGCGGGTGGTCGAGTAACTGAGGACATGATTCGTTCACTGGTGATTTCCCAGCAACAAATGGGGACAAGAGAGATTGTGGTGCTTCACCATACAGATTGTGGAGCTCAAACCTTTCAAAATGAAAGTTTTCATGAACATTTGAAACACGAGCTCGGAGTCGATGTGTCTGATCAAGATTTTTTACCATTCCAGGATGTGGAAGAGAGTGTGAGAGAGGATATGCAATTGCTTCGAGAATCTCCACTGATTCCTGATGATGTGGTTATTTCAGGTGCTGTCTATGATGTGGATACAGGAAGTATGAGAGAAGTATACTAACTTTGTCTCGAAAAAATTTCATCCTAGCATAAAATCGATTGTTAAAATGTAGGATTTTCAGGTTTAATATAGCTAATATAAAATAGTATAAAACAAGGGTATAAATGTTTACTCTTGTTTTATTTTTGATTGAAAAATAAAGGAAAAAGCGCTACAATGGTAGATGGAAAATGTTGTGTAAAAACAAGTGATACATAAATACCGGAGGAAATCATGTCTTTTTCTGATTTAAAGCTGTTTGCCCTTTCTTCTAATAGAGAATTGGCAGAGCGTGTGGCGCAAGAAATTGGGATAGAGTTGGGGAAATCGACTGTTCGCCAATTTTCAGATGGGGAGATTCAGGTCAACATTGAAGAATCAATCCGTGGAAAACACGTCTTTATCCTACAATCAACTAGTTCACCTGTAAATGATAATTTACTTGAAATTTTGATTATGGTGGACGCATTGAAGCGTGCTAGTGCAGAATCTGTCAATGTTGTTATGCCTTACTATGGCTATGCACGTCAGGATAGAAAAGCGCGCGCGCGTGAGCCAATCACAGCAAAACTCGTTGCAAACATGCTAGAAGTTGCTGGGGTAGATCGTTTGTTGACGATTGATTTGCACGCTGCACAGATTCAGGGATTCTTTGATATTCCTGTAGATCACTTGATGGGTGCTCCATTGATTGCGGACTATTTTGAACGTCGTGGCATGGTTGGCTCTGACTACGTGGTTGTCAGCCCAGACCATGGTGGGGTGACTCGTGCTCGTAAATTGGCAGAATTTTTGAAAACTCCGATTGCGATTATTGACAAGCGCCGTAGTGTAGACAAGATGAATACCAGTGAAGTGATGAACATCATTGGTAAGGTAGAAGGTAAGACTTGTATTTTGATTGACGATATGATCGATACAGCTGGAACTATTTGTCATGCGGCGGATGCTCTTGCTGAAGCAGGTGCTGTTGAGGTTTACGCAAGCTGTACGCACCCAGTTCTTTCAGGACCAGCTATGGACAATATCCAAAAATCAGCTATTAAAAAATTGGTTGTTTTGGATACTATCTACCTACCAGAAGAGCGTTTGATTGATAAGATTGAACAAATTTCGATTGCTCATCTTCTGGGCGATGCTATTATTCGTATCCACGAAAAACGTCCTCTTTCTCCCCTATTTTGTATTGAGAAAAAGATTTAATCTTTCACTTGAAGTAGACAGAACTCCTAGCAGGTTTCTTTTCTTGCTAGGAGATTTTTATAGTCAAAATCTGCAAGCCTTTTCAAAATGTGCTATACTGAGAAAAAAGGAGGATTTCTATGAGTCAAGAATTTATCAATCCAAGTGATGGTGTGATCCGTCAGTATCTGGAGACCAGTAAAACGTTAGCGGTAGTGGGCTTGTCTGACCGTGAGGAAACAACTAGTAATCGAGTAACTAAGGAAATGCAGGCTCGGGGTTATAAAATCATTCCAGTTAATCCCAAGGCTGCAGGTGGGGAAATCTTAGGAGAGAAGGCTTATGCGAGTCTAGCTGAGATTCCTTTTCCTGTCGATATTGTCAATGTTTACCGACGTAGCGAGTTTTTACCAGATGTGGCGCGTGATTTTCTCAAGGCTGATGCCAAGATTTTTTGGGCGCAACTAGGTCTAGAAAGTCTAGAAGCAGAAGAAATTTTGCGTGCTGGAGGATGCGACGACATCGTGATGAATCGCTGTATCAAGAGAGAACACACACGCTTAATTCTTGAACAATAAAAGGTAGCCAGTAGGCTACCTTTTTGTATTATAAAGTACCAATCAATGCTTGCATGCCAAGACTGGTGAGGATGATGGCAATCCAGCAAAGTGCTCCAAGAAGAATGGATTTACCGCTGGATTTGACCATAGCTACTAGATTGGTTTTGAGACCGATAGCACTCATGGCCATAATAATGAGGAATTTGGAGAGTTGTTTGAGAGGGGTAAAGAAGCTACTAGACACACCGAGAGAGGTAAGGAGAGTCGTTAAGAGAGAGGCCAGGATAAAATAAAGGATAAAAAGTGGGAAGACTTTTTTTAGTTGGAAACCCTGGCTATTTTTTTGCTGGCGACTTTGCCAGTAGGAGAGAAAGAGCGTGATGGGAATAATAGCCAGAGTTCGTGTGAGTTTGACAATGGTTGCAGATTCGAGGGTATTGGTCTGATAAAGACTGTCCCAGGCACTGGCGGTAGCCGTTACAGAAGAAGTATCGTTGACTGCAGTTCCTGCAAAGAGGGCGAAGCCGTCATTGGATAGGTGAAGCCAGGTTCCTAGAGTTGGAAAGATGAGCGCAGCCAAGACATTGAAGAAAAAGATAACGGAAATGGCTTGGGCAACTTCTTTTTCCTTGGCATGGATAACGGGCGCTGTCGCAGCAATGGCAGAGCCACCACAGATAGAAGAACCCACTCCAATCAAGGTAGCCAGTTTTGTGTCTAGCGCAAAGAAACGCTGGAAGAGGTAGGCAACGATTAAGGAAATCGAAATGGTGGAAAGGATGACGGGGAGTGAAGATTGTCCAACTGCGAAGACTTGCGAGATATTGAGACCAAAACCGAGTAAGATAACGGCATACTGGAGCAATTTCTTGGAACTAAAGGTCAAACCTGCATCTAGTTGTTTGTAGGGTGAGAGCCATGGGTGGAGGAGCATTCCAGCAAAAATTGCAAAGACAGGTGCACCCACGACGGGGAAAAATCCTCCCAGAAACCAAGATACGATAGAAATGAGAAGGCAGGCCAAGATGCCTGCTCCATTTTTTGATAAAAGTGACATATAAACCTCCGAAAATAAGCACTTATTATTATAGTCCTGTCAAGAAGAAAAGTAAAACAGAAAGTGAAAAATGCGGGTTTCAGATGGATTTTGCGGTCAGGGAGCTTTTGTAGTATAATAGTACTATGTTCTGTAAGCAAGGGGGATATCTATGGACTTAACCAAGCGCTTTAATAAACAGTTAGACAAGATTCAAGTTTCCTTGATTCGCCAGTTTGACCAGGCTATTTCGGAGATTCCTGGGGTCTTGCGTTTGACCTTGGGGGAACCTGATTTTACAACGCCAGTTCATGTCAAGGAGGCAGCCAAGCGAGCCATTGACCAGAACCAATCCTACTATACAGGGATGAGCGGTTTACTGACCTTGCGCCAGGCTGCTAGCGACTTTGTAAAAGAAAAGTACCAGCTAGATTATAATCCTGAAAATGAAATCTTGGTTACAATTGGGGCAACAGAGGCTTTATCTGCTACTTTGACAGCTATTTTGGAAGAGGGGGACAAGGTGCTCTTGCCAGCTCCTGCTTATCCAGGCTATGAACCGATTGTCAATCTGGTTGGGGCAGAGATTGTCGAGATTGATACAACTGAAAATGGTTTTGTCTTGACTCCTGAGATGTTGGAAAAGGCCATTTTGGAGCAAGGGGACAAGCTCAAAGCAGTTATTCTCAACTATCCAGCCAATCCGACAGGAATTACCTATAGTCGGGAGCAGTTGGAAGCCTTGGCAGACGTTTTACGCAAGTATGAGATTTTTGTTGTCTGTGATGAGGTTTACTCAGAATTAACCTATACAGGCGAAGCCCATGTATCTCTGGGAACTATGCTGAGAGACCAGGCTATTATTATCAATGGCTTGTCTAAATCGCATGCTATGACTGGTTGGCGTTTAGGCTTTATCTTTGCTCCTGCAGCTTTCACAGCTCAGTTAATCAAGAGTCACCAGTATTTGGTTACTGCTGCAAATACGATGGCTCAGCATGCTGCGGTGGAGGCTTTGACCGCTGGTAAAAACGACGCAGAGCCTATGAAGAAGGAATACATCCAGCGTCGTGATTATATCATCGAAAAGATGACTGCTCTTGGTTTTGAGATTATCAAACCAGATGGGGCCTTCTATATCTTTGCTAAGATTCCAGCGGGCTACAATCAAGATTCCTTTGCTTTTCTGAAGGATTTTGCTCAGAAGAAGGCCGTTGCCTTTATCCCTGGTGCCGCCTTTGGACGTTACGGAGAGGGCTATGTGCGTCTGTCTTATGCAGCCAGCATAGAAACGATCAAAGAGGCCATGAAACGACTTGAGGAGTATATGAGAGAAGCATGATTCAGTCTATCACGAGTCAAGGCCTCGTACTCTACAATCGTAACTTTCGTGAGGATGACAAGCTAGTCAAAATTTTTACCGAGCAGGCGGGCAAGCGTATGTTTTTCGTCAAACACGCTGGCCAGTCCAAACTAGCTCCTGTTATTCAGCCTTTGGTGTTGGCACGATTTCTCTTGCGCATCAATGATGACGGGCTTAGCTACATCGAGGACTACCATGAGGTGATGACCTTTCCAAAGATTAATAGTGATCTCTTTGTCATGGCCTATGCTACCTATGTGGCAGCTCTTGCAGATGCTAGTTTGCAGGATAATCAGCAGGATGCTCCCTTGTTTGCTTTCTTGAGGAAGACTCTGGAGTTGATGGAAGCAGGGATAGATTATCAGGTTTTAACCAATATTTTTGAAATTCAAATCTTGACTCGATTTGGAATCAGCCTTAATTTTAATGAGTGTGTCTTTTGCCATCGGGTGAATCAGGCCTTTGACTTTTCTTTCAAATATGGAGCCTGCCTCTGTCCAGAGCATTATCATGAGGATGAGAGACGTTGCCATCTCAATCCCAATATCCCTTATCTGCTCAATCAATTTCAAGCCATTGATTTTGAAACCTTGGAGACCATTTCGCTTAAGGCCGAAATCAAGCAAGACTTGCGCAAGTTTATGGATCAACTCTACGAAGAGTATGTTGGGATTCACCTAAAATCAAAGAAATTCATTGATTCCCTGGCAGACTGGGGACAATTACTAAAAGAGGAAGACAAATGAAAAAAATCGCAGTAGATGCTATGGGGGGCGATTATGCACCTCAAGCCATCGTTGAGGGTGTCAACCAAGCCCTTGCTGACTTTTCAGATATTGAGATTCAACTTTACGGAGACGAAAGTAAAATCAAACAATATCTAACAGCCGCAGAGCGTGTCAGCATCATCCATACAGATGAGAAAATTGATTCCGACGATGAGCCGACAAAAGCTATCCGTAAGAAGAAAAATGCCAGCATGATATTGGCGGCTAAGGCAGTCAAAGAGGGAGAGGCAGATGCTGTTCTTTCCGCAGGAAATACAGGTGCCTTGTTGGCAGCAGGATTCTTCATCGTGGGTCGTATCAAGAATATCGACCGACCTGGACTTATGTCAACATTGCCAACTATAGATGGAAAAGGCTTTGATATGCTGGACCTCGGTGCCAATGCAGAAAACACTGCCCAGCACCTCCATCAATACGCTGTTCTCGGCTCCTTCTATGCCAAGAATGTTCGTGGGATTGCAAAACCACGTGTTGGTTTGCTTAACAACGGAACAGAAAGCAGCAAGGGAGACCCGCTTCGTAAGGAAACCTACGACTTGCTAGTAGCTGATGAAAGTTTGAATTTTATCGGAAACGTGGAAGCGCGTGATCTGATGAATGGCGTTGCGGATGTTGTCGTGACAGATGGTTTCACGGGAAACGCAGTGCTCAAATCTATCGAAGGGACAGCTATGGGGATCATGGGCTTGCTCAAGACAGCTATTACAGGTGGCGGTCTTCGAGCTAAACTAGGTGCTCTTCTCCTTAAAGATAGTCTCAGAGGTTTGAAAAAACAACTCAACTATTCAGATGTTGGAGGGGCGGTCTTGTTTGGTGTTAAGGCCCCTGTGGTCAAGACTCATGGCTCAAGTGATGCCAAGGCTGTGTACAGTACGATTCGCCAGATTCGTACCATGCTAGAAACAGACGTAGTTGCTCAGACTGCGCGTGAATTTTCAGGAGAATAACAGATGACAAACAAAGAAATTTTTGATCGTATCGTGACCATTATCCAAGAAAGACAGGGAGAAAACTTTGTCGTAACAGAAGCCTTAAGTCTGAAGGACGATCTTGATGCAGATTCAGTGGACTTGATGGAGTTTGTCTTGACGCTAGAAGATGAATTTGGAATCGAAATCAGCGATGAGGAAATTGACCATCTTCAAAGTGTAACAGATGTAATTGAAACCATTAAAGGTAAAATATAGCCAAAAGCAACATGCAAGTCATGTTGTTTTTTTATTTGCAGAAAAAAGAAAAACGTTAAAATTTTTAGTAGAAATTGCGAATAAAGAGACGAGAAAGAAAAAGGAGGAACGTTTATGTATGTTACCGGTTTTTATCCCTGGTTCATTAAGTGGTTTTTAAAATAAAAATGAATAAGTTGCTCATTTTCGAATTGTTTTTCGAATAGATAGGTAAGAAGAAAAGGAAGGAGACTACGCGATGTATTTACCAATCTTATTGCCATGGTTGATCAAATGGTATTTAAAATAAATGAAATTTACCTGTTCATTTTAAATCACTTCTCGAATAGATAAGTGAGAAGAAAAGGAAGGAGAGAAGAAAATGATTTCAGTAATTTACCCAATCTGGCTATTTAAGTGGCTTAGAGGTTAAAGATTAAATATATAGAAAAAATAAGGAGAAAAAAGATGACAAACTTTGACAAAATGGAACAGAACTTTGTAGCTCTTACTGAAGAAGAGTTGATGGATGTGGATGGGGGAGCATGGCCGATTGTAGCTTGGGTGATTGCTAATCCTGTGACAGCAGCTAAAATTGCTGGTGGAATTACTGCAGTAGGAATTGCAGGTTATAATTATGTGACGGGTAGATGGTAATAGAAGGAGGAGATGATATGGAAAAATCTATTTTAGAATTTGAAACAATGACTGATACGGACTTGCAGGAAATTCAAGGGGGAGCCTTTCCCCTTCTTATCCCTGTGGCAGTCGGTTTTGTAAAAGGATTTGTATATACAGGTGGAGCTATTTTAACAACTCGAGCACTCTTTTCAGGTAAATAGGAGTCTGCTATGAAAAAAATCTTATTAGGATTTGCTGAGGGGTATTTTGTCGTATCGATCATTCTTTATATCGCAACGTATATGATTGTGAAAAATCCGATCAATACCCTGTTTTATCCAGAAACCTATCCAATTCTGCTTGGTCTGTTTTATGTAGGATACAAGTACAAAACAAAAGAAAGTACGATTGGGAATTGATGGACCATCAGATTGGAGTTTGAGATGAAAGTTGTTCAATTACTAGGAAACACTTGGCCAGAGACCACTGTATTATTTAGCTCGATGGCTTATCTAATTATTAGAATCGTGGCTAACGTAAACAAAATAAATCTACCTACGATTTCCTTGTTTTTAGTGGTTTTTATTTTACTGTGTCGGGGCCAAGGAGAAAGAAAAGGAGAATAGAATGAATAGGATTGTAAAATATGTTCTACTATTCACTTTCCTATTTTTGATGAATATTTTCATCTTTGGGATACTAGCAACTCTTGGATTTCAAGTAACAATGAGTGAAAATAGTTATATGGTGCCCCCGGTGTTTGCGTTTATCGTTTTATACACTATTCACAAAAGAAGTGGGAAATGTAAGAAATCTCTGTAATTGAATATTTTAGGCAGGACTCTTGTTCTGCCTCTTTTCTTTGACAAAAAGTGCTGTTTAGGCGTGGATATTGTTTTTTCAGAAACAATTCCCTTATTTCTTCTTCGTTTGGTTAAAATAATCTTACAAAGTTTTTAAGAGATTGTTAGAAAAAAGGAGATAGATATGAAATTTGGGAAAAGACACTATCGTCCCCAGGTGGATCAGATGGATTGTGGCGTGGCTTCCTTGGCTATGGTCTTTGGCTACTACGGTAGTTATTACTCCTTGGCTCATCTACGAGAGTTGGCCAAGACGACTATGGATGGGACGACTGCTTTGGGTGTTGTAAAGGTAGCAGAGGAGCTTGGCTTTGAGACGCGTGCTGTCAAGGCGGATATGACGCTCTTTGACTTGCCAGATTTGACCTTTCCCTTTGTGGCCCATGTGCTCAAGGAAGGGAAGCTGCTCCACTACTATGTGGTGACAGGTCAGGATAAAAAGCACATTCATATCGCCGATCCAGATCCCAGTGTTAAGCTGACCAAGATTTCCCGTGAGCGTTTTGCGCAAGAATGGACAGGGGTCAGTCTCTTTATGGCGCCATCTCCAGACTATAAACCCCATAAGGAGAAAAAACAGGGACTCCTATCCTTCTTGCCAATATTATTCAAACAACGTGGCTTAATTGCCAATATCGTCCTAGCGACACTCTTGGTGACCCTGATTAACATTGTAGGTTCTTATTATCTGCAGTCTATCATTGACAGTTACGTACCAGACCAGATGCGCTCGACACTGGGTATTATCTCTATTGGGCTGGTTATCGTCTATATCCTCCAGCAGATTTTGTCTTATGCGCAGGAATACCTCTTACTTGTTCTGGGTCAACGGTTGTCCATTGATGTGATTTTGTCCTACATCAAGCATGTTTTTCATCTGCCGATGTCCTTTTTCGCGACACGCAGGACAGGAGAAATCGTATCTCGTTTTACAGATGCCAACAGTATCATCGATGCGTTGGCGTCGACCATTCTGTCGATTTTCCTAGATGTGTCGACGATTTTGATTATCTCGCTGGTCTTGTTTTCACAAAATATGACACTCTTTTTCATTAGTCTGCTTGCGCTTCCCATCTATACAGTGATTATCTTTGCCTTTATGAAGCCTTTTGAAAAGATGAATCGGGATACCATGGAAGCTAATGCGGTTCTGTCTTCTTCTATCATCGAGGACATCAACGGTATTGAGACCATTAAGTCTTTGACCAGTGAAAGTTCACGCTATCAAAAGATTGATAAGGAATTTGTGGCTTATCTGAAAAAATCCTTTACCTACAGTCGGGCAGAAAGCCAGCAAAAGGCACTGAAAAAAGTTGCCCAGCTCCTGCTCAATGTTGCTGTTCTCTGGCTGGGAGCTATTCTGGTCATGGATGGGAAAATGAGTTTGGGTCAGCTGATTACTTATAACACCCTGCTTGTTTATTTTACCAATCCTTTGGAGAATATCATCAACCTGCAAACCAAACTTCAGACAGCGCAGGTCGCCAATAACCGTCTAAACGAAGTGTATCTAGTAGCTTCGGAGTTTGAGGAGAAGAAAACGGTAGAAGATCTGAGTATGATGAAGGGAGAGATGACCTTCAAGCAGGTTCACTATAAGTATGGCTATGGTCGTGACGTCTTGTCGGATATCAATTTGACCATTCCGCAAGGGTCTAAGATGGCTTTTGTGGGGATTTCAGGGTCAGGAAAGACCACCTTGGCCAAGATGATGGTTAATTTTTACGACCCAAGTCAAGGAGAGATTAGTCTGGGTGGTGTCAATCTCAATCAGATTGACAAAAAGGCCCTGCGCCAGTATATCAACTACCTGCCTCAACAGCCCTATGTCTTTAACGGAACGATTTTGGAGAATCTTCTTCTTGGAGCCAAGGAGGGGACGACACAGGAAGATATCTTACGGGCGGTTGAATTGGCAGAGATTCGGGAGGATATCGAGCGCATGCCACTGAATTATCAGACAGAATTGACTTCGGATGGGGCTGGAATTTCTGGTGGTCAACGGCAACGAATCGCTCTGGCGCGTGCTCTCTTGACAGATGCGCCTGTTTTGATATTGGACGAGGCGACCAGCAGTCTGGATATTTTGACAGAGAAGCGGATCGTGGATAATCTCATGGCTTTAGATAAGACCTTGATTTTCATCGCCCACCGCTTGACCATCGCTGAGCGGACAGAAAAGGTTCTTGTTTTGGATCAGGGCAAGATTGTCGAAGAAGGCACCCATGCAGACTTGCTTGCTAGAGGTGGCTTTTACGCCCATTTGGTGAATAGCTAGAAAGAGGAGAAGATGAAACCAGAATTTTTAGAAAGTGCGGAGTTTTATAATCGTCGTTATCATAATTTTTCCAGTCGGGTGATTTTACCTATGTCACTTCTGTTCGTGTTTTTACTGGGATTTGCAGTTTTTGCAGAGAAGGAGATTAGTTTGTCTACTAGGGCCACTGTCGAACCTAGTCGGATCATTGCCAACATCCAGTCGACCAGCAATCAACGGATTGTGGCAAATTATCTGGAAGAGAACAAGTTGGTCAAGCAGGGGGAACTACTCGTTGAGTACCAGCAAGGGGCGGAAGCTGTTCAAGCTGAAGCATACGCCAATCAGTTGGAGATGTTAAAAGATCAAAAAAAGCAGTTGGGTTATTTGCAATCCAGTTTGAAAGAGGGGAGTGATCAATTTCCAGAGGCGGATAAGTTTGGATATCAGGAAATGTTTCGAGACTATCTCAGCCAAGCTAGTAGTCTTAGGAGCAATGTTTCGCAGCAAAATGCCAACATCTCCTCGCAGAATGCGGCAACAAGTCAGAGTCAGGCCGAGATTGGCAACCTTATCAGTCAAACACAGGATAAAATTCGAGATTACAAAACAGCTAAGTCAGCGATTGAAACAGGGGCTCAACTGGATAGTCAAAATATAGCCTACTCATTTTATCAGACCTATAAAAACCAAGGTGAAGAAGATCCGCAAGCTAAATCGCAAGTTATTGCACAGGTGGATGCACAAATTACCCAGCTAGAGTCTAGTTTAGCTACTTATCGTGTGCAGTATGCGGGTTCTGGAGCTCAACAAGCCTACGCAACGGGACTGGATAGTCAACTTGAATCCCTCAAGTCTCAGCACCTAGTCAAAGTCGGTCAGGAATTAACCCTTTTGGATCAGAAAATTTTGGAGGCAGAGTCGGGTAAGAAAGTCCAAGGAGGTCTGCTGGACAAGGGAAAAATTACAGCAAGTGAGGATGGGGTGCTTCACCTTAATCCTGAAACCAGTGATTCTACCATGGTTGCAGAGGGGACATTGCTAGCACAACTCTATCCATCCTTGGAAAAAGAAGGGAAAACCAAACTCACAGCCTATCTCAGTTCAAAAGATGTTGCTAGAGTCAAAATTGGGGACTCTGTACGTTATACTACGACTAATGATGCGAAGAATCAAATTTTCCTGGATTCCACGATTACAAGTATTGATGCGACAGCTACCAAGACTGAACAAGGGAATTTCTTTAAAATTGAGGCGGAGACCCATCTGACTTCTGAGCAGGCTACAAAACTTCGCTATGGTTTAGAAGGTCGTCTACAGATGATTACAGGGAAGAAAAGCTATCTCCGTTATTTTTGGGATCAATTTTTAAATAAAGGGTAATATTCGTGTTTTTCAGAGGATAAATGATTTTAAAACTGTAAGAAGAGTTCATCTTGCAGTTTTTCTTTACGCTTAAAATAGGAAAACGTTATTTATTCGTAAAAACCTTGAATTTTTCATGCTTTTGTGGTAGAATGTGCTCAAGTAAAACGAAAGGCGAACTTTAAAATGTCAAAACAACTGATCTATTCGGGAAAAGCCAAGGATATCTATACAACTGAGGATGAAAATCTCATTATTTCAACTTACAAGGACCAGGCAACTGCCTTCAACGGTGTCAAGAAGGAGCAGATTGCGGGTAAGGGAGTGTTAAATAATCAGATTTCATCTTTTATTTTTGAGAAATTAAATGCGGCTGGTGTAGCGACTCACTTTGTGGAGAAGCTTTCGGATACGGAACAGCTCAATAAAAAAGTTGAGATTATTCCTTTGGAAGTTGTGCTCCGCAACTACACGGCTGGTTCCTTTTCAAAACGTTTTGGCGTAGAAGAAGGTATTGCATTTGAGACTCCAATTGTCGAATTTTACTATAAAAATGATGATTTGGATGATCCCTTTATTAATGATGAGCATGTGAAATTCCTAAAAATTGCGGATGACCAGCAGATTGCTTACTTGAAGGAAGAAACCCGTCGTATCAATGAGCTCTTGAAGGATTGGTTTGCTGAGATTGGTCTCAAATTGATTGACTTTAAGCTAGAGTTCGGTTTTGACAAGGATGGCAAGATTATCTTGGCAGACGAGTTTTCACCAGATAACTGCCGTTTGTGGGATGCGGATGGCAACCACATGGACAAGGATGTTTTCCGTAGAGGTCTCGGAGAATTAACAGACGTTTACGAGATTGTCTGGGAAAAGTTGCAAGGTTTAAAATAACACCTTCAAGGTCGTTTGGGAACATTGCAAGAGCTGAAATAAAGGAATAAGAATTGATGGATAAACGTATTTTTGTTGAGAAAAAGGCTGATTTTCAGGTCAAGTCAGAGAGTTTGGTAAGGGAGCTCCAGCACAACTTGGGACTGTCAACTTTGAAAAGTATTCGCATTGTGCAAGTTTATGATGTCTTTGACTTGGCAGAGGACTTATTTGCACCTGCAGAGAAGCACATCTTCTCTGAGCAGGTAACAGACCATGTCTTGGATGAAGCGGCTGTGCAGGCTGATCTTGCTAACTATGCTTTCTTTGCCATTGAAAGTTTGCCAGGACAGTTTGACCAGCGTGCAGCTTCTTCACAGGAAGCCTTGCTTTTACTGGGAAGTTCGAGTGATGTGACAGTCAACACAGCCCAGCTTTACTTGGTTAATAAAGATACTGATGCGACTGAGTTGGAAGCGGTCAAGAACTACTTGCTCAACCCAGTTGATTCTCGTTTCAAGGACATCACGACAGGAATTGCCAAGCAGGAATTTTCAGAGTCAGACAAGACTATTCCAGAATTGACTTTCTTTGAAAGCTATACGGCAGAAGACTTTGCCCGCTACAAGGCCGAGCAAGGGATGGCCATGGAAGTGGATGATTTGCTCTTTATCCAAGACTACTTCAAGTCAATCGGGCGCGTGCCGACTGAGACGGAGCTCAAGGTTTTGGACACTTACTGGTCTGACCACTGCCGTCACACGACTTTTGAGACGGAGTTGAAACAGATTGATTTCTCAGCTTCTAAATTCCAAAAGCAATTGCAAGCGACTTATGATAAATATATCGCTATGCGCGAGGAATTAGGTCGTTCTGAAAAGCCACAAACCTTGATGGATATGGCGACTATTTTCGGTCGTTATGAGCGTGCTAATGGTCGTTTGGACGATATGGAAGTGTCTGACGAAATCAATGCATGCTCGGTTGAAATCGAAGTGGACGTTGATGGTGTCAAGGAACCTTGGCTCCTTATGTTCAAAAACGAAACCCACAACCACCCAACGGAAATTGAGCCATTTGGTGGAGCGGCTACTTGTATCGGTGGCGCCATTCGTGACCCGTTGTCAGGACGTTCCTACGTTTACCAAGCTATGCGTATTTCAGGTGCTGGTGACATTACAGCGCCGATTTCAGAAACGCGCGCTGGGAAATTGCCACAACAAGTCATTTCGAAAACAGCGGCTCACGGTTATTCTTCGTATGGTAACCAAATTGGTCTGGCAACGACTTACGTTCGTGAATACTTCCACCCAGGGTTTGTAGCTAAACGCATGGAGCTAGGTGCCGTTGTTGGTGCTGCTCCTAAGGAAAATGTAGTCCGTGAAAAACCTGAAGCGGGTGATGTGATTATCTTGCTAGGTGGCAAGACTGGGCGTGATGGTGTTGGTGGTGCGACAGGGTCTTCTAAGGTTCAAACAGTTGAGTCTGTAGAGACTGCCGGTGCTGAGGTTCAAAAAGGGAATGCCATCGAAGAGCGCAAGATCCAACGCCTTTTCCGTAATGGCGATGTCACTCGTCTCATCAAGAAGTCCAATGACTTTGGAGCAGGTGGTGTCTGTGTGGCTATCGGTGAATTGGCAGATGGTCTTGAAATCGACCTCAACAAGGTTCCTCTTAAATACCAAGGTTTGAACGGTACAGAAATTGCCATTTCTGAATCACAAGAACGGATGGCAGTTGTGGTGCGTCCTGAGGACGTAGATGCCTTCGTTGCTGAATGTAATAAAGAAAATATTGACGCTGTTGTTGTGGCAACAGTGACTGAAAAACCAAATCTTGTCATGCACTGGAATGGTGAAACAATTGTCGACTTGGAACGCCGTTTCCTTGATACAAACGGTGTGCGCGTGGTTGTCGATGCCAAGGTGGTAGACAAGGATGTCAAGCTTCCAGAAGAACGTCAAACATCTGCTGAAACACTTGAAGCAGATACCCTTGCGGTTCTATCTGACCTCAACCATGCGAGTCAAAAAGGCTTGCAAACCATCTTTGACTGTTCGGTCGGTCGTTCAACGGTCAATCACCCACTTGGTGGTCGCTACCAACTCACACCAACTGAAGCTTCTGTGCAAAAGTTGCCAGTCCAACACGGTGTGACTCACACTGCGTCAGTCATGGCGCAAGGTTTCAACCCTTATGTGGCAGAATGGTCTCCATACCACGGTGCTGCCTATGCGGTTATCGAAGCGACAGCTCGTTTAGTGGCTGCTGGTGCCAACTGGTCTAAGGCTCGTTTCTCTTACCAAGAATATTTCGAGCGCATGGACAAGCAAGCTGAGCGTTTTGGTCAGCCAGTAGCAGCTCTTCTAGGCTCTATCGAAGCACAAATCCAACTTGGTTTGCCATCTATCGGTGGTAAGGACTCCATGTCTGGTACCTTTGAAGAATTGACGGTACCACCAACCTTGGTCGCCTTTGGGGTGACGACGGCAGATAGCCGTAAGGTGCTCTCTCCTGAGTTCAAGACTGCTGGTGAAAATATCTACTACATCCCAGGTCAAGCTCTTGCTGCAGAGATTGATTTTGACTTGATTAAGTCTAATTTTGCTCAGTTTGAAGCCATCCAAGCTGGTCACAAAGTAACATCTGCATCAGCTGTCAAATACGGTGGTGTCCTTGAAAGCTTGGCTCTTGCTACTTTTGGGAATCATATTGGTGCAGAGGTAACCTTGCCTGAATTTGAAACAGCCTTGACAGCTCAATTAGGCGGATTTGTCTTCACATCTCCTGAAGAAATCGCTGGAGTAGAGAAGATTGGACAAACGAAAGCAGACTTTACACTCCTTGTCAACGGTGTGAAGCTAGATGGACACAAGCTTGACAGTGCCTTCCAAGGGAAACTGGAAGAAGTTTACCCAACAGAATTTGCCCAATCTAAAGAATTGGACGAAGTACCAGCTGTCGCTTCTAACGCAGTCATCAAAGTCAAGGAAACTATTGAAAAACCGGTGGTTTACATCCCAGTCTTCCCAGGAACAAACTCGGAATATGATTCAGCAAAAGCTTTTGAAAAAGAAGGTGCAGAAGTCAACTTGGTGCCATTCGTGACCTTGAATGAAGAGGCTATTGTCAAGTCAGTTGAAACTATGGTTGACAATATCGGCAAGGCTAACATCCTCTTCTTTGCAGGTGGTTTCTCAGCTGCGGATGAGCCAGATGGATCAGCTAAGTTTATCGTCAACATCCTGCTTAATGAAAAAGTGCGTGTAGCTATTGATAGCTTTATTGCTCGTGGTGGTTTGATTATTGGTATCTGTAATGGCTTCCAGGCCTTGGTCAAATCAGGTCTTCTTCCATACGGAAACTTCGAGGATGCCAGCAGTACGAGTCCAACCCTCTTCTACAATGATGCCAACCAGCACGTGGCCAAGATGGTGGAAACTCGAATTGCCAATACCAACTCACCATGGTTGGCTGGAGTGCAAGTGGGTGATATCCATGCTATCCCAGTGTCGCACGGTGAAGGGAAGTTTGTTGTGACGACTGAGGAATTCGCTGAGCTCCGTGACAATGGACAAATTTTCAGTCAATACGTTGACTTTGACGGCAAACCAAGCATGGACTCTAAGTACAATCCAAATGGTTCTGTAAATGCCATCGAAGGAATTACCAGCAAGAACGGTCAAATCATCGGTAAAATGGGACACTCAGAACGTTATGAAGACGGTCTCTTCCAAAACATCCCAGGAAATAAAGACCAGCACCTGTTTGCGTCGGCTGTGCGTTATTTCACAGGGAAATAAAAGGTATAAAAAATGACATACGAAGTAAAATCTCTTAATGAAGAATGTGGTGTTTTCGGTATCTGGGGGCATCCAGATGCTGCTAAATTGACCTATTTTGGGCTCCATAGTCTTCAGCACCGTGGTCAAGAGGGGGCGGGAATCCTTTCCAATGATCAGGGGCAATTGAAGCGTCATCGTGATATGGGGCTTTTATCAGAAGTGTTCAGAAATCCAGCTAATTTGGATAAACTGACTGGAACGAGTGCGATTGGGCATGTTCGTTATGCGACTGCTGGCGAAGCTTCTGTAGATAATATCCAGCCCTTCCTCTTCCGCTTTCACGATATGCAGTTTGGACTTGCTCACAACGGAAACTTGACCAATGCCGAATCGCTCAAGAAAGAATTGGAACAAAGAGGAGCTATTTTCAGTTCAACTTCGGACTCAGAAATCTTGGCCCACCTCATTCGTCGAAGTCACAATCCGAACCTGATGGGCAAAATCAAGGAGGCGCTCAGCCTTGTCAAAGGTGGATTTGCTTATATCCTGCTGTTTGAGGACAAGTTGATTGCTGCGCTTGATCCTAATGGTTTCCGTCCGCTTTCTATCGGAAAAATGGCAAACGGAGCGGTGGTGGTTTCGTCTGAAACCTGTGCCTTTGAAGTCATCGGTGCTGAGTGGATTCGTGATGTAAAACCAGGGGAAATTGTGATTGTGGATGACAATGGTATCCAGTACGATAGTTATACGAATGATACCCAGTTGGCGATTTGTTCTATGGAGTATATCTATTTTGCTCGCCCTGACTCTAACATCCATGGGATCAATGTCCATACAGCTCGCAAACGTATGGGGGCTCAATTGGCGCGTGAGTTCAAGCACGAAGCGGATATCGTGGTCGGTGTGCCAAATTCCTCGCTGAGCGCAGCTATGGGATTTGCAGAAGAATCTGGTCTGCCAAATGAAATGGGTCTTATCAAGAATCAATACACGCAACGCACCTTTATCCAACCGACTCAAGAATTGCGGGAGCAAGGGGTGCGGATGAAACTGTCTGCTGTTTCGGGTGTCGTTAAAGGCAAACGTGTGGTGATGGTGGATGATTCCATTGTTCGTGGGACAACCTCTCGCCGTATCGTTCAGCTTTTGAAAGAAGCAGGTGCGTCTGAGGTTCACGTTGCCATTGGTAGTCCAGCGCTGGCTTATCCATGTTTTTACGGGATTGATATCCAAACGCGTCAGGAGTTGATTGCGGCTAATCATACGGTTGAAGAAACCTGCCAAATCATTGGTGCGGATAGCCTGACCTATCTTTCGATTGATGGCTTGATTGATTCTATCGGCATCGAAACAGATGCGCCGAACGGTGGTCTCTGTGTCGCTTACTTTGACGGTGACTACCCAACGCCTCTCTACGACTATGAGGAAGACTATCAAAGAAGTTTGGAAGAAAAGACCAGTTTTTACAAATAGACGGATAAAGACTCTCCATGAAAGGAAAGGAAGAGAAGATGACAAATAAAAATGCTTATGCTCCACGTCTCACTACTGACTAAAAGCTAAAGCATTTGTCAGTAGACGCTTTGCCTTATGGGGCCAAAGCTAGAGCCCTGACTAATATTTTTAGATAAAATAATTGTTTATCTAAAAATACGTCGCAATCTTCTCAAAGAAAAGGAAAAATAAAATGGCAAATAAAAATGCTTACGCCCAGTCGGGTGTGGATGTTGAAGCGGGTTATGAAGTTGTTGAGCGGATCAAAAAGCACGTGGCTCGCACGGAGCGTGCGGGTGTCATGGGAGCTCTTGGTGGTTTTGGTGGCATGTTTGACCTCTCAAAAGCAGGTGTCAAAGAACCGGTCTTGATTTCAGGGACTGACGGTGTCGGAACCAAACTCATGTTGGCTATCAAGTATGATAAGCATGACACGATTGGGCAGGATTGTGTGGCCATGTGTGTCAATGATATCATCGCTGCAGGTGCGGAGCCTCTTTACTTCCTGGACTACGTCGCGACTGGCAAGAATGAACCAGCTAAACTAGAACAAGTGGTTGCTGGTGTGGCTGAAGGTTGTGTGCAAGCTGGTGCAGCCCTCATCGGTGGGGAAACGGCTGAGATGCCTGGTATGTACGGCGAAGATGACTACGACTTGGCTGGATTTGCGGTCGGCGTGGCTGAAAAATCTCAAATTATTGACGGGTCAAAAGTAGCAGAAGGAGATGTTCTTCTTGGGCTTGCTTCGAGTGGTATTCACTCCAATGGTTACTCACTCGTTCGTCGTGTTTTTGCGGACTACACAGGTGAGGAAGAGCTGCCAGAATTGGAGGGCAAAAAGCTGAAAGATGTCCTTTTGGAACCAACTCGTATCTACGTTAAAGCTGTTTTGCCACTCATCAAGGAAGGTTTGGTTCATGGGATTGCCCACATCACAGGTGGTGGCTTTATCGAAAATGTCCCTCGCATGTTTGCAGCTGACTTGGCTGCAGAGATTGAGGAAAGCAAGGTTCCAGTTCTTCCAATTTTCAAAGCCCTTGAAAAATACGGTCAGATCAAGCATGAAGAAATGTTTGAAATCTTCAATATGGGCGTAGGACTCATGTTGGCAGTTAGCCCTGAAAATGTAGATCGTGTCAAAGAATTGCTGGATGAACCAGTCTATGAAATTGGTCGCATCGTCACGAAAGAAAACGAAAGTGTCATCATCAAATGAAAAAAATAGCGGTTTTTGCCTCTGGTAATGGCTCAAACTTTCAGGTGATTGCTGAAGAGTTTCCAGTGGAGTTTGTCTTTTCAGACCATCGTGACGCCTATGTGCTAGAGCGTGCAGAAAAGCTTGGTGTCCTGTCCTATGCTTTTGAACTCAAGGAGTTTGAGAACAAGGCAGACTATGAAGCAGCCCTAGTCGAACTCTTGGAAGAACACCAGATTGACTTGGTTTGTCTAGCAGGCTACATGAAAATCGTTGGGCCAACCTTATTGGCAGCCTATGAAGGCCGAATCATCAACATTCATCCAGCCTACTTGCCAGAATTTCCAGGAGCTCATGGGATTGAGGATGCTTGGAATGCTGACGTGGATCAGTCTGGTGTGACCATTCACTGGGTAGATTCTGGTGTGGATACAGGCAAGGTCATCAAACAAGTCCGTGTGCCACGTCTATCTGCTGATACCATCGAAAGCTTTGAAGCTCGCATTCATGAGGCAGAGTACAAGTTGTATCCAGAGGTTATTAGAGAATTGTTGGATAAGTAAATGAAAGGAAATAACATGACTAAACGCGCCTTAATCAGCGTCTCAGACAAAGCGGGCATTGTTGAATTTGCCCAAGAACTCAAAAAACTTGGTTGGGATATCATCTCAACAGGTGGTACCAAAGTTGCCCTTGATAATGCTGGGGTGGAGACCATTGCGATCGATGATGTGACTGGTTTCCCAGAAATGATGGACGGTCGCGTCAAGACTCTTCATCCAAATATCCATGGTGGGCTCTTGGCTCGTCGTGATTTGGATAGCCACTTGGAAGCAGCCAAGGACAATCAAATTGAGCTTATCGACCTTGTAGTGGTCAACCTCTATCCCTTCAAGGAAACAATTCTCAAACCAGATGTGACTTACGCTGATGCGGTTGAGAACATCGATATCGGTGGTCCATCTATGCTTCGCTCGGCAGCGAAGAACCACGCTAGTGTAACTGTTGTGGTAGATCCTGTAGACTATGTTGTGGTGCTTAACGAATTGTCGGTCAACGGCGAAACGACTTATGAAACCCGTCAACGTTTGGCGGCCAAGGTTTTCCGTCACACAGCGGCTTATGATGCCTTGATTGCAGAGTATTTTACAGCTCAGGTCGGCGAAAGCAAGCCTGAAAAACTGACCTTGACCTATGACCTCAAACAAGCTATGCGCTATGGGGAAAATCCTCAACAGGACGCTGACTTCTATCAAAAAGCTTTGCCGACTGACTATTCGATTGCTTCAGCAAAACAGCTCAACGGTAAGGAATTGTCCTTCAATAACATCCGCGATGCGGATGCGGCGATTCGTATTATCCGTGATTTCAAAGACCGTCCAACCGTTGTGGCTCTCAAACACATGAACCCATGTGGAATCGGTCAAGCAGATGATATCGAAACTGCTTGGGACTACGCTTATGAGTCTGATTCAGTGTCTATCTTTGGTGGAATCGTCGTTCTCAACCGTGAGGTGGATGCTGCGACAGCTGAGAAGATGCACGGCGTTTTCCTTGAAATCATCATCGCACCAAGCTATACGGATGAAGCACTAGCTATTTTGACTAATAAAAAGAAAAACTTGCGTATCCTTGCCTTGCCATTTGATGCCCAAGACGCTAGTGAAGTGGAAGCAGAATACACAGGCGTGGTTGGTGGACTGCTCGTGCAAAACCAAGACGTGGTCAAGGAAAGCCCAGCTGACTGGCAAGTGGTGACTAAACGTCAACCAACCGAGACAGAAGCGACAGCCCTTGAGTTCGCTTGGAAGGCTATCAAGTACGTCAAATCCAACGGGATCATCGTGACCAACGACCACATGACACTTGGTGTTGGCCCAGGTCAAACTAACCGTGTGGCATCTGTCCGCATCGCTATTGAACAAGCTAAAGACCGCCTTGACGGTGCTGTTCTTGCTTCAGATGCCTTCTTCCCATTTGCGGATAATGTAGAAGAAATCGCCAAAGCAGGCATTAAAGCCATCATCCAGCCTGGAGGATCAGTTCGTGACCAAGAATCCATCGAAGCTGCTGACAAATACGGCTTGACTATGGTCTTCACAGGTGTGAGACATTTTAGACATTAATCAAATAAGGCACTCATCCATCGATGAATGCCTTTTCTGCTATAGAGAGAATCTTAATCAGCAGTTTTACAGATAGGATTGGTAGGGTTAAACCTGTCTTATATCAGTTAGATTTATTTATCTATATAGTAAATGAAGCAAAGAATGTGCTCAAAGGTATCTAATTTATAAAATTTTGGTCTCTAGACTCGATTAATTACATATTTATTAAGTTATATTGGAGTTTTGGAAGAAAACATGTTATAATATAGAAAATAAGTTGATATATAAATGATTTTAAATATAAAAAGGAGTTAAAATGGAAAGTGGTCTAAATAACTTATACAAATTATTTACAAATGGAATATATAGAATACCAGATTATCAAAGGGGCTATGCATGGGGAACGAAAGAAGTTGAGGATTTTTGGGAGGATTTATTTAACTTGTCTGTGGAGCGACAGCATTACGGAGGAGTTATAACCTTAGAGGAGATACCGAAGGATGAACTAGATAAAAATAAAACAGATCGATGGTTTTTAAATAAAATTAATAGGACACCATACTATGTTGTTGATGGACAACAAAGATTAACAACAGCGATGATTCTTTTAAAAGTTATAATTGAGGTAGCAAAAAGTCATAGATTAAATACCCTAAATGAATTTGATTCCATTTCTGAAATTGAAAAAGATTTTATTGTATTAAAAAGGGAGGCTGATAATGCATTTTACTTACCATTTTCGTATGAAACAGAGAATGATAGTTATGGATTCTATATTTCAAAGATATTAGAATTAGATGGTTTAGAAGATAAATATCCAATTTACGAAAGTAAGTATAGTGACAATCTTCAAAATGCATTAGAATTTTTTAAGGAAAAGGTTTCAAAATTAAATCAAGAAGATATTGATGTGTTATATACTAAATTAGTTCATAAGCTAGTGTTTAATAGATATGTTATTGATTCAAACTTAGATATTCATGTTACATTTGAGACAATGAATAATCGAGGAAGAATTTTATCAACATTAGAACTACTGAAAAATCGCTTAATTTATTTGACGACTCTATATACTGAAATATCTCTAGAGAAGAGGATTGAAGTAAAAAACCAGATTAATGATGTGTGGAAAATAATTTATAGAAGTATTGGGGAAATTGATCACAGTGAAAATATATTTAATTGGTCAATGAGGAGATATAGATTTTACTCAATGACTACTGATGATATTTTTCTGGATGCACAATTAACCGCTTATCCAATTCATAAGTTTAAAAACTATTTAGAGCCTGATGAACAAAAAATGTATGAAAGAAATACACTTGTTTTACACTCGGAGAATCTGTTAAAAAATATATTTACCTCACAAAATGTAATTCAGAAAAAACTGAAATTAAAAGATATTCAAGAATATATTCAAGATTTAAGGATAAGTATTCGTGTTTGGAAAGATATGCAGCTTACTGTTAGTTCCTCAGACGACGTTAAGATAAAAGAATATTTATCTCGTATAAATTTTTTAACGGTAACTAACTATCGTAATACTAGATCGCGTGACTTTGTGATACCTAAGGAAATATCTAGTGATGTCATAGAGATGGATTCAATGGAAGATTTATTCAATAGCATAGCTAAAGAGGATAGACATTCCTTTTATGATACTCAGTCTATTTCAGATTTAATTCAGAAATTCATTTTTAAACTTTTGAAAACAGAAAGTACAAACCTATTACCAACATTGAGAAATATCGAAAAATTTTTATTTTTGGATTCATTCATACCGGATAGTAGTGAATTAAGGTATGACGAATTAGATAGAAAAATAAGAGTTTTACAATTCAATACATTTATTTTGCTATGTTATTTAGATAGGCAGCCTAATATCAATGAAGAATTATTAAATAAATTTAATCGCCAAATGATTAAGATCCATAAAGAATACTTTAAAATAATACCAAAAAGCTATGATGTGTTATCAAATACTCAATTTTATTCGGATTCTCCTAGACTATCCTATTACATTTTGACCCAATATAATTTAGAATTAATGGATAGATCTAAGGAAACTTTCAGTGAAACTGACAGATTATGCTTCTATTTTAACAAGCAAAGTTATAATATTGAACATATTTATCCACGCAACCATAGATTTAATTATTGGAATGAAAGATTTGGTTCTCTTAATCAAAAAGATAGAGAAAAGTATAAAAATACATTAGGAAATTTAATAGTTATATCAGCTAGAAAAAATGAAAAACTAGAAAATAAATCTTATCCTGATAAATGTGACTTTAAAGAGATAAATAATCCAACAGGATATAAATATGGAACAATGGCTGAAAGGTATTTATGCGAAAAATACTCTGACTGGACTCCAGAATCAATCTATAAAAGAGGTCGAGAAATATTAGAGTTTGTGCATAAAGAATGGGGAATAAAAATTCCTCCCAAAGATTCAAAAAAAGTTTTAGGATTGCCAGAAAAATAACAACTTGTTATAAAATTCGCAAAATAATCTGGACTTAGATTGGAGAAGATAAATAAATCTTCTCCTTTTTTGAATTTAAATACGGTGAGAATAAAAGTTTTAAATTTTTTGCTGTCTTTAGATTTGATTCTGAATCGGGATGTTCTAGTGGTTTATAATTAGAATGCTTTCATACAAATTAATTTATGATTTGGGTGAAGAATAATCCAGTAGAATACATTGCTTTGAACGTTTAAAGTTTCACATATTTCGGTTATATTGCTTTTTGTCATAAGGTCCGACATATTTTACTCTAAAGTAAGATGATTTTGTTGGAACATTTCAAATAAAATATTATGAATTTTTATATTCTGTGTTAGAGTGTTAAAATAGGCTATGACTTTCAGTAGGATTGAATCGATAAAATCAACTAGGGAGGTATCTGGATAGATTTTATCAATGTAATTAGCTTTCTGAAGACCAATTTTTAACATCTGTTAATAGCTTAATACGCTAAAATTAACCCGAGAGGAGATGATATCAGTGCCTTGCGTACTTTCGACACAGAGACTTTTAACTTTGTATATCCTCTGACTTTCTGATAAGTATGAGATAAGAGGAGTTAGTATTTTTCCCAAAATATTACATAAGACAAGAATGCTGAGTTCAAAATTGTTTTAATCTATTTTTAAAAAATTAGATTAAAACGAACATTTGTGGTATAATTTTAATAAATAATTCGCAAAAGAGGTTAAGAGATGAAACTGTTGGTTGTCGGTTCAGGTGGTCGTGAACATGCGATTGCTAAGAAGTTATTGGAGTCTAAAGACGTTAAGCAAGTTTTTGTGGCACCTGGGAATGACGGGATGACCTTAGATGGACTTGATTTGGTAAATATATCTATTTCCGAACATTCTAAGTTAATTGAATTTGCAGAGGTCAACGATATCGCTTGGACCTTCATTGGGCCGGATGATGCTCTTGCCGCCGGAATAGTGGATGGTTTCAATGCAGCAGGCCTCAAGGCTTTTGGTCCGACTAGGGCTGCAGCGGAGCTGGAATGGTCCAAGGATTTTGCCAAGGAAATCATGGTCAAATACGGTGTACCGACAGCAGCCTATGGCACATTTTCAGATTTCAAGGAGGCCAAGGCTTATATCGAGGAGAAAGGCGCTCCTATCGTTGTCAAGGCAGATGGTTTGGCACTTGGGAAAGGTGTTGTCGTAGCTGAAACGGTTGAGCAAGCGGTCGAAGCCGCTCATGAGATGCTTTTGGATAATAAGTTCGGTGACTCAGGCGCGCGTGTGGTTATCGAGGAATTCCTTGACGGAGAAGAGTTCTCTCTCTTTGCCTTTGTCAATGGGGACAAGTTCTACATCATGCCGACGGCTCAGGATCACAAACGTGCTTACGACGGCGACAAGGGCCCTAATACTGGTGGGATGGGTGCCTATGCGCCAGTTCCTCACTTGCCACAGAGTGTGGTTGACACAGCAGTGGAGACCATTGTTAAGCCAGTTCTTGAAGGGATGATCCAAGAAGACCGCCCTTATCTTGGTGTCCTTTACGCAGGGCTTATTTTAACAGCAGACGGACCTAAGGTCATAGAGTTTAACGCTCGTTTTGGAGATCCTGAAACGCAAATTATCTTACCTCGTTTGACATCTGACTTCGCGCAAAATATCACGGACATTTTGGATGGTCAAGAGCCAGCCATCACCTGGACGAACAAGGGTGTGACACTGGGCGTGGTTGTAGCTTCAAATGGCTACCCACTCGCTTATGAGAAAGGTGTCAAGCTTCCTACCAAGACAGAAGGCGATATCATCACTTACTATGCCGGTGCCAAATTCGCTGAAAACGGGCAAGGTCTCCTCTCAAACGGTGGACGTGTCTACATGCTCGTCACAACAGCAGACACCGTCAAAGAAGCCCAAAACATTATTTACAAGGAACTCAACAAACAAAACACAGAAGGCCTTTTCTACCGAACAGATATCGGAAGCAAGGCGAACAAATAAAATTTCAAAAGCGACTGAGTCGCCAAACCCGATAATGGTCGCCGTGGTGAAAAGACCAGAACAATTTCTGTTCTGGTCTAGGGAAAATTTGAGACCTTAGGCTCAAATTTTAGGAATGAAACCGAAGATTTGCTTCCGTCCCCATCACCTAAGACCATTATAAAAAAAGAAGAAAAAGGAAAAATTATGACTAAACCAATTATTTCCATCATCATGGGCTCAAAATCCGACTGGGCAACCATGCAAAAAACCGCTGAAGTCCTAGATCGCTTCGGTGTAGCCTACGAAAAGAAAGTTGTCTCTGCTCACCGCACACCAGATCTCATGTTCAGACATGCGGAGGAGGCTCGTAGCCGAGGCATCAAGGTCATTATTGCAGGTGCTGGAGGCGCAGCCCATTTACCAGGAATGGTCGCAGCAAAAACCACTCTGCCTGTTATCGGGGTACCGGTCAAGTCGCGCGCTCTTAGTGGCGTGGATTCACTCTATTCCATCGTTCAGATGCCAGGTGGAGTACCAGTCGCAACTATGGCTATCGGTGAAGCAGGTGCGACAAATGCGGCTCTCTTTGCCCTCCGTCTCCTTTCAGTAGAGAATCAGGCTATCGCGACAGCTTTGGCAGATTTTGCAGAAGAACAAGGAAAAATCGCAGAGGAGTCGTCAAATGAGCTCATCTAAAACAATCGGAATTATCGGTGGCGGCCAGCTGGGTCAAATGATGGCCATTTCTGCTATCTACATGGGCCACAAGGTTATCGCGCTGGATCCTGCGGCTGATTGTCCAGCATCTCGCGTAGCGGAAATCATTGTGGCGCCTTATAATGACGTGGATGCTCTGCGTCAGTTGGCTGAGCGTTGCGATGTCCTCACCTATGAGTTTGAAAATGTCGATGCTGACGGTTTGGATGCTGTCATCAAGGATGGTCAACTTCCTCAAGGAACCGACCTGCTTCGCATCTCCCAAAATCGCATCTTTGAAAAGGACTTTCTCTCAAACAAGGCTCAAGTCACTGTGGCACCTTACAAGGTTGTGATCTCAAGCCAAGATTTGGCAGATATGGACCTGTCTAAAAACTATGTCCTCAAGACCGCGACAGGTGGCTACGATGGGCATGGACAAAAAGTCATTCGCTCAGAAGCAGATTTGGCAGAAGCCTATGCGCTAGCAGACTCAGCAGACTGTGTCTTGGAAGAATTCGTCAACTTTGACCTTGAAATTTCTGTCATTGTATCAGGGAATGGCAAGGATGTTACGGTTTTCCCAGTTCAGGAAAATATTCACCGAAACAACATTCTTTCAAAAACCATTGTGCCTGCTCGAATTTCTGAAAGTTTAGCTGAGAAAGCCAAAGCCATGGCCGTGAGAATCGCTGAGCAACTCAACTTGTCTGGAACGCTGTGCGTGGAAATGTTTGCGACTGCTGACGACATCATTGTCAATGAAATCGCCCCACGTCCACACAACTCTGGGCACTATTCCATCGAAGCCTGTGACTTCTCCCAGTTTGACACCCATATCTTGGGTGTTCTCGGAGCACCATTGCCAGCTATCAAATTGCATGCGCCTGCAGTCATGCTCAACGTCCTCGGCCAACACGTCGAGGCTGCTGAAAAGTATGTCGCAGAAAATCCAAGCGTCCACCTCCATATGTATGGTAAAATAGAAGCGAAGCACAACCGCAAGATGGGACATGTGACTTTGTTTAGTAGTGTGCCGGAAGAGGTTGAAGAGTTTGGGAAAGGGATTGATTAGAAAATGGAAGTAAGAGAATTTAAAAAATGGTTAATAGATAATGGTTTTGAAGATGACGAACTATATCAAGAGTCATTGAAGTGCTATCAGGTTGAAGCATATAAGGCTTCGTATATTTTTTCTTATCTTGCAAATCATAAATATATTGCAAAATTGGCTATTGATTATCGGGGGACCCCATCTAATTTTATGTCCGATTGTCCTGAAAATAAACAGGATATAAAAGAGGCTCGATGGGAGGAGAAGATTAAATCCCTTCAAAATGAAGATGAGTGGGAACAAACGGTTAATGAGATATTAATCCAAGCTAAAGATACTAATAATGTATTTAGATTACCTGATAAAATAAAACAAAAATGTTCGCATATGAGAGTTCTCAGAAACAATGCTGCTCACGCTAAGGATAGATTAATATCTGAGTCAACTGTATTGGAGTTGTGGAATGAAATCCAGTATATTTATCCATATTTTGTAATAAATGGGACGATAGATGCTTGGCTAGATGAATTAGATAAAGTAGTTAAGTATTCGAATAATGACTCAAAATATTTAGATGATTTAGATGACTTATTTGACCAGTTTGATAACTTTTCGATTGATAATAAGAGTATTGTTATTAAAAGTCTAATAAAAAAATATTTGATTGGTTCTGATTACAATGAAGAGTATCCAAACATCATCATAGATTTTTTATCAAAGGTCTTTCAAGACAATAAATACTCAAAACAAATAAGTAAAAGTTTTTCTGAAGAAGAAGAAATTTATTTATATATATGTACTGGTAAATATAATTTTCATAATGAAATGATTAAACTTTTTACTAGTTTAGAGATTTTGAAAAAAAATTATCAATTCAGGTATTTTTGTGAGGAGTTTTCTAATAACTTCTGGAAATTTATCGATGAAATTTTTAGTGATGCAAATCCAGATACATTGATAAATACGTTGCTTTTTCTATTAAAACAAACTGATTCAAGATTGCTAGATGTCGATTTCTGTGAAAGTCGTTTTTTACAAAGCAACACTTTGTTTTTTGAAAAAATATTAGATAGAATCAGCCACTTATATTATTATACAATGACATCTACAGGGCAAAAACGCCACTCAACATCAACATTTGATTATTTAAAATTTCGTTCTTATATAAACTATGTAGCTTATATTACATATAGGGTATCGGAAGATTCTAACTTAAGACAATATGATAATGTTAAAGAGTTTATTAAACATTATGAAAAGTTAATGATGGATGATTATAGTGGTGATGCTTGGCATACTGAACGACAAATGCAAGAGCAGTTAAAAGAAATTAACAAAAAATATAGTCTAATTTGATCAGATAAAGAATGAAATGGCATACTCGGTATTTGATTAAGTAATATATAAAGTCTTTACTCATATGGAAAGTATAAAAACTGAGAGAGATATGTTATCTAGCTTAACTAATATATTCTGCAATAAATATTTTAAACAGAAAGGAACAAGGTCCCCGTATCTTCTAAACTGGATACGGACTCCGGGCTTTATCGATTACTATGATTCAAATCATTGTCAACGCATTTATCGAAAAAGACAAGACAGGAGCAGTCGTCGAAGTCTTGTATGCTAGTAGTAATCACGAAAAAGTGAAAGCTAAGTATGAAGAGCTAGTTGCACAATATCCTGAAAACTATTTAGCCATCTATGATCTACCTCTGGATACAGATTTAAATACACTGGATCATTATCCATCTGTGTGGATTGGGAAAGAAGAATTTGAGTGAGAAAAAATAATGGCTAAGTGTGTAGTTTGTGGGAAAAAAGGAATATTCTTAAGAGTCAATCAAGAAGGTACTTGTTTTGCTTGTGAGTCAAAAAATTCTTTTTCTCCATTGTATAGAAATAATATTCAAATTGAAGAAACGGACAGAAACAATCCGATAACTTCTTTTAATAACGAGTATTATGTTTATGCTTGGAAAATCAAGGATACTGGAGAAATATTCTATATTGGTAAAGGGAAAGGCGATAGAGCACACAGTAAACACGATAGAGCGTACGAAGCAGAGAAAATAAGAGCTCAGTATGAGACAGTTATAGAAATTCTAAAAGATAATTTATCAGAAGAAGAGGCCCTTGAGTACGAGTCTACAGAAATCAAAAGAATCTTAAATGAAACAACGCATAGATTAACAAATAGAATTATACCGTTTGATACTAAACGTGATAATGGATACGGACCTGCTTTGTCAACGCCACCTTATAAATTTGAGACCTCGCCTGTACTATTTGCAAGTGAAATAGATGAACATTATTTTAAAGTTCAGCACAAGGCTTTTGATGAAGTTGAACTAGCTATGCTACAAAAGGTGTATTTTGTTGAAGGAAGTATTTCACAACAAGAGGCTACAATTGTTTACGGGGGAGAATTCAATAAATATTTATCAGATGTCCAAAGATGGTTAAAACAAATTAATTCAACTATTTTGAAAACTCGCTTTGCTAAATCAGTTACTTCTTGGATTTATCTATCTGATGACTCTGTTGTCAATTATGAAGTAAATATGAAAAATGCAGAGGAAAGAATTGGTTGCAAAATCCCATGTTATCATTTAATGGATGTATGGAAATATTTAAAACAATTAAGTTTACCAAGTCATGAGGATTTATCGTATAGTTTTAATTCTTTACGTAGTTCATATAATAGAATTCCAATTGAGAAAATTAAGAATTTGAATGATTTTGATAAGGCATTTGACCAAGGCTTTCCTTTGTTTCAGAAAGGTCAAAAACTAAGAAAACAAGGTGAAATAGAGCAGGCTATAGCTTTATATGATAGAGCTCGAGCTTTAGGATATGACGCACCAGCCTTATATAATGAATATTCAAAAACTTTTCGTAGTTTGAAACAATATGCAGATGAGATTTTAATTTTAGAAGAAGCGATCCTAAGGAGTTCACAAGAAGATAAAAAAGCAAGTTGGCAATTGAGATTAGAGAAAGCTAAAGATCTTTTGAATAGAAGTAGATAATATTTCTAATTTTTTTAAAAAAGAAAGGAAAATTAAACATGATTGATAGATATAGTCGCCCTGAAATGGCGAACATTTGGACTGAAGAAAATAAATACCGTGCTTGGCTTGAGGTGGAAATCTTGGCTGACGAGGCATGGGCTGAGTTGGGAGAAATCCCTAAGGAAGATGTGGCTTTGATCCGTGAAAAAGCAGACTTTGACATCGACCGTATTTTGGAGATTGAGCAGGAGACTCGCCACGATGTGGTGGCCTTCACACGTGCGGTTTCTGAGACGCTTGGTGAGGAGCGCAAGTGGGTCCACTATGGCTTGACTTCTACTGACGTGGTGGATACTGCCTACGGTTACCTTTACAAGCAAGCCAACGACATCATCCGTCGTGATCTTGAAAACTTCACCAACATCATCGCTGACAAGGCTAAGGAGCACAAGTTCACTATCATGATGGGTCGTACCCACGGGGTGCACGCTGAGCCTACAACCTTTGGTCTTAAATTGGCAACTTGGTACAGCGAAATGAAGCGCAACATCGAGCGTTTCGAGCATGCGGCTGCTGGTGTGGAAGCTGGTAAGATTTCCGGAGCGGTTGGTAACTTTGCCAACATCCCGCCATTCGTTGAAAAATACGTCTGCGACAAGCTGGGTATCCGTGCTCAAGAAATCTCTACACAGGTGCTTCCTCGTGACCTTCACGCTGAGTACTTTGCAGTTCTTGCTAGCATCGCAACATCTATTGAACGTATGGCAACTGAAATCCGTGGTCTTCAAAAATCAGAACAACGTGAAGTGGAAGAGTTCTTTGCCAAAGGTCAAAAAGGGTCTTCAGCAATGCCCCACAAACGCAATCCTATCGGTTCTGAAAATATGACAGGTCTTGCGCGTGTTATCCGTGGTCACATGATTACGGCCTATGAGAATGTTGCTCTCTGGCACGAACGTGATATCTCTCACTCGTCAGCTGAGCGTATCATCACGCCAGATACGACCATCTTGATTGACTATATGCTCAACCGTTTTGGCAATATCGTCAAGAACTTGACCGTCTTCCCAGAAAATATGATTCGCAACATGAACTCGACTTTTGGTCTTATCTTTAGCCAACGTGCCATGTTGACCTTGATTGAAAAAGGCATGACCCGTGAGCAAGCTTACGACCTTGTTCAACCGAAAACTGCTTACTCGTGGGATAACCAAGTAGACTTCAAACCACTTCTCGAAGCAGATCCAGAAGTAACATCACGCCTGACCCAAGAAGAAATCGATGAAATCTTCAATCCAACTTACTACACCAAACGAGTGGATGAAATCTTTGAACGTATAGGACTTGGTGATTAATCCTAACAATAAAAAGCGAGATTCAATCTCGCTTTTTCGTATTCTCCTAGAAGAATCTTAGTCTTCTTTTCTCTTAGTCAGTCCGTAGGCTGCTAGAGTCGCCATGAGGCCTGCTGCGACCAAGCCTGCAGAATCTTGACTTCCTGTTGCAGGGAGTTGTTTTTCATCTGCTTTGGCAGTAGTTGGTGCAGTTTGCTCAGCTTTCTCAACGGCAGTGCCGACTTCAACAACTTGAGTGACCGTTTCCTGTGTTACCACGCTATTGACAAGCGTTCTTTCTTCTTTTCCATCAGCACTAGTGCTCACAGAGTAGAAAATCGTACGGCGACCATTTACACCAGCAACGACGACTTGCGTTTGTCCGAGAGGTAATTGTGGATTTTCACGTGTTACGGTAGTGAACGGAATCTCTTCCTCTTGGATGTCCAGTCTTGGTTTTGCCTCTGCGGCTGGAGCAAGACCGTGTTCATCCCCTTTGTGCGTAATAGGGGCGCCGATTTCAACCACTTGGGTCACAGGTTCTTTGGTTACTTGGCTATCTAGAACCGTTTCTGTTTGTTTCCCATTTTCAGTAAGGACAGAGATGTAATGAGTGCGTTCGCCCTCTACACCAGGTGTGATAATCTTTTTCTGACCAGCTGGGAGGTTCGGATTTTCCTTCTTGATAACTTCAAATGGAATCTTTTCTGCTCTTGTGATGAGTTCCGGTTTGGTTTCAACATTGGCAGCTAGTTCGTTTTCATCGAGGCTTCCTGAGTGGGTTGCTGCTGGTTTAAGGCCTAGGCGGGCTGCTTTGAGTTTAGCAACAAGAGCGTCTAACTCGGCTTGTTTGTTACGGTTGAGGTTGTAGTTGAGAGCTTCTTTAGCTGCATTTAGAGCATCCAAGCTTTCCTTGCTGTATCCCTCCAAGTTAGTAGGGATTTGAGCAAGTTCCTCACGGAGTGCATTGTAGTTAGCGCGGAAGTAGTCTTTGTTATGGTCTGCAAAGGCAGTCATGAGTTCAAAGATTTCTTCTTCCTTGTACTCAGCACTTGGTTTGTCTGCCCAGATAGCAAGCATGCTTCCGACGGTTGGAAGGTCTACTTCTGGATACTTGGTAGATGCAAGCTGGTTAAATGGCACTTTGCCAGAGTTTTCAATCGCCTTTGATAGTGGGTAGGCTTCGTCTGGTTTGTGATTGCCTAGGACGTAGTACCAGTCTCCGTTTGTGTTGAGGAGTTTATAGCCTTTGCTTGCTAGGTACTGAGGCGTCGCAAGGTTGTAACCCCACCATCCCTTAGACCAGTAAGAGATGATGACATCCTTGTCAAACTCAACATCATCCTTGTCCTCGTAGTAGAAACCATCGTTGAAAGCCATTGGCTGAAGGCCTCTTTCTTTGGCCATGGCAGCAAGGGTGTTAGAGTACTCAGCAAACTTGCCATAGAGTCCATACCATTTGAGGTAGTACCAGCCTTGGGCGTTGGTAGCATCATTGGCATATTCGTCTGTACCGTAGTTGAAGATCTTTGTCTTGCCTGCAAAGAAGTCCATGTACTTGCCGATGAGGGCTTTGACAAAGTTCATCGCCTCTTCGTTTTCAAGGTCCATGGTTGTTTTGGATACCTTGTCAAAGTTGGCTTGAGGATTCTTGATTCCAAGTTTTTCCATAGCAACGAGCATGGCATCCATGTGACCTGGGCTGTTGATTGCTGGGATGAGTCCGAGGCCTTTTGATTTTGCGTACTCGATCAATTCAGTGATTTCAGCTTGACTAAGAGTGGTTCCGTTTGGATCATCGTAGTAAGCTTTTGTTCCTTCGATAATGGCCTTCTTGACATCGTCACTTGCATAAGTTTTGCCGTTAGCTGTGATGGTCATGTCATCAAGGAGGAAGCGAAGTCCGTCATTTCCTAGGAGAAGGTGCACATCAGAGTAGCCGAGCTCGCTCGCCTTGTCTACGATGCGTTTGAGTTGGTCGAGCGTGAAGTACTTACGTCCGGCATCGATGGAGATTACCTTGTTCTTGGCAAGTTTTTCAACTTCACGTTTTGCGTCTTCTTCTTTTTGAGCTTCTGGTGTGAAGGTCAAATTGCTGACAGCTTCTTGGAGTTTCGCGATTGCTTGATCAATGGTGTCTTGTTGGGCGCGACTGAGGTTGCTATCGAGTGAGCGAATGGCTTTTTCAGCTTCTTTGACAGCTGCGACACTTTCTGCAGTATAGCGGTTAAGGTCTGTTGGGACTTCTTTCAGAGCTTGCTCAGCAGACTCATAGTCAGCTGCGAAGTATTCAGCATTGGCATTTGCGAAGCTACGCATGAGTTTGAAGAGGCGTGATGGTGAATAGCGTGCAGATGGGGTATCCGCCCAAGCAGCTACCATACCCCCGATGAACGGGATAGTAGCCCCATCAGATTTTGGTACAGAAGTGATTGGAGTGTTCTTGATACCATTGAGTCCTTGGTCGAGGTTGTACCAGCCTTGGCCATCGGCATTTCGTCCGAGGACGTAGTACCAAGCATCGTTGGTATTAAGGATTTGGTGGCCTTTTTCAACTAGAAGTTTAGAAGAAGCGACGTCGTATCCGCCCCATCCACCAGTCCACATAGAAACGATGATGTCTTTGTCAAAGGTTCCAAAGCTAGTGTCGCTATTGTAGTAGATACCATCGTTAAAGGCCATTGGTTTGAGACCGTGAGATTTGACGATGCGAGCAAGGTCATTGGCGTAGGCGATAAATTTCTCATAACCCTTGTCTGGGAATCCATCTTCTGGATACCATTTATAGGCTTGAAGAACGCTCCAGCCTTTAGCATCTGTAGCATCATTGGCGTACTCGTCTAGCCCGATGTTGAAGATGTCAGATTTGCCAGCGAAGTAAGCAGCATACTTGTCGATCAGAGCTTTGGTAAATGCAACAGCCTCCTTGTTATCAAGGTCAACGGTACGAGCAGATTCCTTACCAAAGTAGTTGAAGTTCGGTTTTTGGATGCCTAGTTCTTTCATGGCATGCAAAATCGCATCCATGTGACCAGGGCTGTTTACAGTTGGGATGAGACCAATGCCTTTGTTTTTAGCATAGTTGATCAAGTCCGTCATCTGACTTTCTGTCAAATGGTTGCCGTTTGGATCCTTGTAGTAGGCATCGGTTCCGTTTTCAAGTGCACGTTTGACATCGTCACTTGCATAGGTTTTGCCATTGGCTTTGATCGTCATGTCGTCCAGCATGAAACGCATGCCGTCATTTCCAACTAGTAGATGAAGATCAGTATAACCGTAGTGTTTGGCTTTGTCGATGATTTCTTTGAGTTGGTCTGGAGAGAAGTACTTGCGTCCAGCGTCGATTGAGATCATTTTTCGTTTTGCCAGTTTTTCATTTACCTGAGTTGCTCGTTCCATGCTAGGAGTGGCTACTGCAGGTGTGACGGCTTCATTTTTCTTTTCTGAAGGAGTACTTTCGGCAGGAGTCTCAGCTGGGGCAGGGCTTTCTTTCTCGGCAGTAGGAGTTGGACTAGCATTTTCTGTCACAACTGGTGCGCTTGACTCTTCTGTTTTTGGAGCAACTGTTCGAGGAGCCTCCTTGTCTTCTTTGACCTCCTCTTTTACAGGCTTGCCAGCCTTTTCTTCCAGTTTTTCTGGAACCTTGGAGTCTACAGCTTCTTTGACTGCTTGAGGACTCTCCTGAATCGTTTGGACAGTTTCTTCAGCTGTTGGAGCTGGAGTAATCCCGTCGGCAGATACGACTTGGGCGCTAAAAGCAAATCCTATAAGTACAGAAGCTGCCCCAACCGCGTATTTACGGATGGAGAAGCGCTGTTTCTTTTCTAGTTTCATGACAAAACCTCCTTGTTATTATCATATATGATAGCGTTTACATAAAACCAATTTTATTTTATTATCTAAGGAGTAAAATGTCAAGTGGGTTTATATAAGAACTATAATAAATAGAGGAAATCATAAGATTTAGGAGAAATTTGCTAATAAGGGATAAAGCCGAGGAAAAACCAAACGAAATTTTACCTTGTTTTTAGTAAAAATGCTACTAATTAAATAAGAGCCCTTCATAGCGTTTTCACAACTTCTTTCTCGTGCTATAATGAATATAGAAAAAGCCTGAGCTAGGCTCAGGCTTTTTCTTAATGACCTCGGTTACATGAGATGAATTTGATTTTGTAGTAGTCTGCTCGCTTATAAGTTTCACTATAGGCAAGGACTTGGCCAGTGGCCTCAAGTTTTGTAGTCTTCGTTTGGAAGACAGTTGGGAATTGTGTATCGATTCCGAGTACAGAAGCAGCATGCTCTGGAGTTGGGAATGCGATTTCGTTGATTTCCTCAAAATGTTCATCACTCATGTGAATGCGGTAATCCAATTTGAAACGTGTATAGATAGAGCTATAATAGTCAAGATTTGGATAGTTGGCATTGATGTATTGCTCAGGAATATAAGATGTGTGGTAGATGTATGTCACATCGTTTGTCTGACGAATACGTTCAATCTTATAGTAGAATTGATCTCCACGTAGTCCAAGTTTATCTAAATATTCAAGTTTGTTTCCGCGCTCGATAGAAAGGACAGTAACTTTATCGTCTTTTGTTTCAAAGATTTCGACATCTGAAAACTCAACGAGTTTGTGCTTACGGGCACGTGAAACGAAAGTACCTTTACCTTGTTGGCGGACAATGTAGCCGTCTTTAGCAAGGTCATTCAAGGCACGAACAACTGTGATTGAACTCACATCGTACATCGCGATCAATTCGGCTTCTGTATAAAATTTATCTCCACTTGCAAATTGACCAGAGATGATTTTGTTTTTTAATTCATCTTTAATATATTGGTATTTAGGAATAGCCATAAATTTCACCTCGATTCTCTTTCTCCAATTTTGATTTTACCACAAATATAAAGAAAAGAGTAGTATTAAGGTCAAAAAATTAAAATAATAGACTAAAAATGTTATTTTACATGTAAAAAAATTCATTTGATGTTCTTGTGAATTATCATACATAAAAAGATCGTTTTCATGCTATTTTTAGATAATTTCGGTAAACGGTAAGTAAAAAAATAGAAAAATTTTAAATAATTTTCTAAAACCTATTGACAAATGCAAAAGATTTGATTATAGTTAATATTATAATAAATGAAAGCGCAAACTTAATTCGTCAGAGGTAATAACATGACCAGATTTAAAATTGAGGACGATTTCTATTTAGACGGAAAACCGTTCAAGATTTTGTCCGGCGCCATTCATTATTTTAGGATTCCAGCAGAGGATTGGTATCATTCTCTCTATAACTTAAAGGCGCTTGGCTTTAATACAGTCGAGACCTATGTGGCTTGGAATTTACACGAACCTGTTGAAGGGGAGTTTGATTTTGAAGGTGCCAGAAATTTGGAGAGATTTCTTCAAATTGCACAAGATCTAGGTCTCTATGCCATTGTACGCCCGTCTCCATTTATCTGTGCGGAATGGGAATTTGGTGGCTTGCCGGCTTGGCTCTTGACAAAGGACATGCGAATTCGCTCGTCCGACCCGGCCTACATCGAGGCTGTTGCTCGCTATTATGACCAATTATTGCCAAGGCTTGTGCCTCGCTTGTTGGATAATGGTGGAAACATTCTTATGATGCAAGTCGAAAATGAATATGGCTCTTATGGAGAAGATAAGTCTTATCTACGAGCAATTCGGAAATTGATGGAAGACCGAGGGATTGATTGCCCACTCTTTACTTCAGATGGCCCATGGAGGGCTACTCTGAAAGCCGGAACCTTGATCGAAGACGATCTCTTTGTGACAGGAAACTTCGGTTCTAAAGCTCCGTACAACTTTTCACAGATGCAGGAATTCTTTGATGAGCATGGCAAGAAATGGCCCCTCATGTGTATGGAATTCTGGGATGGTTGGTTCAACCGTTGGAAAGAACCCATCATCACTCGTGATCCTAAAGAATTGGCAGAAGCTGTTCGAGAGGTATTGGAGCAAGGCTCTATCAACCTTTACATGTTCCATGGTGGTACAAACTTTGGTTTCATGAATGGTTGCTCGGCTCGAGGAACTCTGGATTTGCCACAAGTCACATCTTACGACTATGATGCCCTTCTGGATGAAGAAGGAAATCCAACTGCTAAATACCTAGCAGTCAAGAAGATGATGGCAACCCACTTCCCAGAGTATCCACAGTTGGAACCACTCTATAAGGAAAGCATGGAGATAGGGTCCATTCCATTGGTCGAAAAAGTTTCCTTGTTTGAAACCCTGGATAGTCTCTCTAGTCCAACTGAAAGCCTCTATCCAAAAGCGATGGAAGAACTTGGTCAAAGCTATGGCTACCTTCTCTACCGCACTGAGGCAAGTTGGGATGCAGAAGAGGAACGTCTCCGTATCATCGATGGACGTGACCGAGCTCAACTCTTTGTAGATGGTCAATGGATTGCTACTCAATACCAGACAGAGATTGGTGAAGATATCTACTGTCAGGGCAATCGAGAAGGCTTTTCAGAGATTGACATCTTGATTGAAAATATGGGGCGTGTCAACTACGGTCATAAGTTCTTGGCAGATACGCAACGTAAAGGAATTCGTACAGGTGTCTGCAAAGATCTACATTTCTTACTGAATTGGAAACAATATCCACTGCCACTGGATAATCCTGAGAAGATTGATTTTTCAAAAGGATGGACAGAAGGACAGCCAGCCTTTTACGCTTTCGACTTTACGGTCGAAGAGCCGAAGGATACCTACTTAGACTTGTCTGAGTTTGGTAAGGGAGTTGCCTTTGTCAACGGGCGTCACTTAGGACGTTTCTGGAACGTCGGCCCGACCCTCTCACTTTATATCCCTCATAGCTATCTCAAGGAAGGTGCTAACCGCATCATCATCTTTGAAACTGAGGGCGAATATAAAGAAGAGATTCATTTAACTCGTAAACCTACACTAAAACACATAAAGGGGGAAAACTTATGACAATTGTAGGATGCCGTATCGATGGACGTTTGATCCACGGTCAAGTAGCCAATCTTTGGGCTGGAAAACTAAATGTTTCACGCATTATGGTTGTAGACGACGAAGTTGTTAACAACGATATTGAAAAGAGTGGTTTGAAACTTGCGACACCACCAGGTGTGAAACTCAGTATCTTGCCAGTTGAGAAAGCAGCAGCAAATATCCTTGCTGGTAAATACGATAGCCAACGTCTCTTTATCGTTGCACGTAAACCAGACCGTTTCCTTGGTTTGGTCGAAGCAGGTGTTCCGCTTGAAACACTCAACGTCGGCAATATGTCTCAAACACCAGAAACTCGCTCTATCACACGTTCTATCAACGTGGTAGACAAGGATGTGGAAGATTTCCACAAACTAGCAGAAAAAGGTGTGAAACTCACTGCTCAAATGGTTCCAAATGATCCAGTTTCAGACTTTTTGAGCTTATTAAAATAGGAAAAAATTTTTAGGAGGTCATTGTTATGATACAATGGTGGCAAATTTTACTTCTCACTTTGTACTCAGCTTATCAAATCTGTGATGAGTTGACAATCGTTTCATCTGCAGGTTCCCCTGTATTCGCTGGTTTCATTACTGGTTTGATCATGGGAGATGTGACAACTGGTTTGTTTATCGGTGGTAGCTTGCAGTTGTTCGTTCTCGGGGTTGGTACCTTTGGTGGTGCTTCTCGTATCGACGCAACTTCTGGTGCGGTTCTTGCAACAGCATTCTCTATCTCTCAAGGTATTGATACAGATCTTGCGATTACAACAATCGCTGTACCAGTAGCAGCACTTTTGACATACTTCGACGTTCTTGGACGTATGACAACTACTTTCTTTGCACACCGTATTGATGCTGCGATCGAACGCTTTGACTACAAAGGTATCGAACGCAACTACCTACTTGGTGCGCTTCCATGGGCTCTTTCTCGTGCCCTTCCAGTATTCTTCGCCCTTGCTTTCGGTGGAGAATTCGTACAAGGTGTTGTAAACCTTGTTAAAGAATACCAATGGGTTGCAGACGGTTTGACTCTTGCAGGTCGTATGCTTCCAGGTCTTGGATTCGCTATCTTGCTTCGTTACCTTCCAGTTAAACGTAACCTTCACTACCTTGCTATGGGATTCGGTTTGACAGCTATGTTGACTGTTCTTTACTCAAACGTAACAAGTCTTGGTGGAGCAGTTGCTGGAATCATTGGCACTCTTCCTGCTGAAGTTGCTGAAAAAATTGGCTTTGTTAACAACTTCAAAGGATTGTCTATGATCGGTATCTCTATCGTGGGTATCTTCCTTGCAGTTGTTCACTTCAAGAACAGCCAAAAAGTTGCTGTAGCAGCACCTTCTACACCATCAGAAAGTGGGGAAATCGAAGATGACGAATTCTAATTACAAACTAACAAAAGAAGATTTTAATCAAATCAACAAACGTAGCTTGTTTACTTTCCAATTAGGTTGGAACTATGAACGTATGCAAGCTTCTGGTTACCTTTACATGATCTTGCCTCAATTGCGTAAAATGTATGGGGATGGAACTCCTGAATTGAAAGAAATGATGAAAGTTCATACTCAATTCTTCAATACTTCTCCATTCTTCCACACAATTATCGCTGGTTTTGACCTTGCCATGGAAGAAAAAGATGGTGTGGGTTCAAAAGATGCCGTTAACGGTATCAAGACAGGTTTGATGGGACCATTCGCTCCTCTTGGAGATACAATCTTTGGTTCACTTGTACCTGCTATCATGGGATCTATCGCAGCAACTATGGCTATCGCTGGCCAACCATGGGGTATCTTCCTTTGGATCGCAGTTGCAGTTGCATATGACATCTTCCGTTGGAAACAATTGGAATTTGCCTACAAAGAAGGGGTTAACCTTATCAACAACATGCAAAGTACTTTGACAGCTTTGATTGATGCTGCATCTGTACTTGGTGTCTTCATGATGGGTGCTCTTGTAGCGACAATGATCAACTTTGAGATTTCTTACAAATTGCCAATCGGTGAAAAGATGATTGACTTCCAAGACATCTTGAACTCAATCTTCCCACGTTTGCTTCCAGCAATCTTTACTGCCTTTATCTTCTGGTTGCTTGGTAAGAAAGGTATGAACTCTACTAAAGCGATCGGTATCATTATCGTTCTTGCAGTAGGTCTTTCATTCATCGGTAAATTCTTGCTTGGAATGGGCGCATAATTTATGAGTAAATCATTAATTTTGGTGAGTCATGGTCGTTTCTGTGAAGAACTTAAAGGTAGCACAGAAATGATCATGGGTCCACAGGACAACATTCATACAGTGGCCCTTCTTCCAGAAGATGGTCCAGAAGAATTTACTGCAAAATTTGAAGCTGCTATCGAAGGATTGGATGATTTCCTAGTCTTTGCGGACCTTCTCGGTGGTACACCATGTAACGTGGTAAGCCGTTTGATCATGGAAGGTCGCGACATTGAACTCTACGCAGGGATGAATCTTCCAATGGTGATTGAATTTATCAATGCGAGCCTTACAGGTGCAGATGCGGACTACAGGAGCCGTGCTGCAGAAAGCATCGTAAAAGTCAACGATCTGTTAGCGGGCTTCGATGATGACGAAGATGAATAAGATGTGACTTAGAGCATCTTATATAGAATATACATGGGAATGGGAGTCACTCCCATTCCCATATTTTCAATAGGAATGAAACAACAATAGATTAGAGGAACTCTATGCTAAATTACACAAAAGAAGAATTACTTGAACTGGGTGCAGAAATCACGACTCGTGAGATCTACCAACAGCCTGATGTATGGAAAGAGGCTTTTGAAGCTTATCAAGCAAAACGAGAAGAAATTGCAGCATTTCTGAAAGGAATTGCTGATAAACATGACTATATCAAGGTTATCTTGACGGGTGCTGGTACTTCTGCTTATGTGGGAGATACCTTGGTACCATACTTTAAGGAAGTCTATGACGAACGCAAATGGAATTTCAATGCCATTGCGACAACTGATATTGTTGCCAATCCAGAAACCTATCTGAAAAAAGATGTGGCGACTGTCCTTGTTTCCTTTGCTCGTAGTGGAAATTCACCTGAAAGTGTGGCAACGGTTGATTTGGCTAAAGCCTTGGTGGATGACCTCTATCAAGTGACCATTACATGTGCTGCAGAAGGGAAATTGGCTCTTCAGGCTCATGGCGATGATCGCAATCTTTTGCTCTTGCAACCAGCTGCTTCCAATGACGCTGGATTTGCCATGACTTCTAGCTTTACGTCCATGATGCTAACAGCTCTCTTGGTCTTTGATCCTACAGAATTTGCTGTGAAAGCTGAACGTTTTGAAGTTGTGTCTAGCCTTGTCCGCAAAGTTCTAGACAATGCAGAAGATGTCAAAGAGTTGGTTGACCTCGACTTTAATCGTGTTATCTACCTAGGCGCTGGTCCTTTCTTTGGACTTGCTCATGAAGCTCAGCTCAAGATTTTGGAATTAACAGCTGGTCAAGTGGCGACCATGTATGAAAGCCCAGTTGGCTTCCGTCACGGTCCAAAATCATTGATCAACGAAGATACCGTTGTTTTGGTATTTGGTACAACGACAGACTACACTCGCAAGTACGACTTGGACTTGGTTCGTGAAGTGGCTGGTGATCAGATTGCTCGTCGTGTTGTGCTCTTGAGTGATCAAGCCTTTGGTCTTGAAAATGTCAAAGAAGTAGCCCTTGGCTGTGGCGGTGTCTTGAACGATATTTACCGTGTCTTCCCTTATATCGTATATGCCCAACTCTTTGCCCTATTGACTTCACTCAAGGTAGAAAATAAACCAGATACGCCGTCTCCTACTGGTACCGTAAACCGTGTGGTACAAGGTGTGATCATTCATGACTATCAAAAATAAGGAAGTGTCTATGAGTAAATTACAATTAAGTCCCAATAAAGTAGCTTGCCTGCAAAAACTCTCTGACGAGAACGGCATCATCTCAGCTCTTGCCTTTGACCAACGTGGTGCTTTGAAACGCCTCATGGCTCAATACCAAACAGAGGAACCAACAGTGGCTCAAATGGAAGAACTCAAGGTCTTGGTTGCAGATGAATTGACAAAATACGCATCCTCTATGCTTCTTGACCCTGAGTATGGTCTCCCAGCTACAAAAGCGCTTGATGCCAATGCCGGTCTTCTCCTTGCTTATGAGAAAACTGGCTACGACACAACAAGCACCAAACGCTTGCCAGACTGCTTGGATGTTTGGTCTGCAAAACGCATTAAAGAACAAGGTGCAGATGCAGTCAAATTCTTGCTTTACTATGACGTAGACAGCGCTGACGAACTCAACCAAGAAAAACAAGCCTACATCGAACGCATCGGTTCTGAGTGTGTGGCAGAGGACATTCCATTCTTCCTTGAAATCCTTGCTTACGATGAAAAAATCGCTGACGCAGGTTCTGCAGAATACGCTAAAGTCAAACCACACAAGGTTATCGGTGCCATGAAGGTCTTTTCAGACCCACGCTTCAACATCGATGTCTTGAAAGTGGAAGTTCCAGTCAACGTCAAATACGTTGAAGGCTTTGGTGATGGAGAAATCGTCCATACTCGTGAAGAAGCAGCAGCCTTCTTCAAAGCACAAGATGAAGCAACTAACTTGCCATATATCTACTTGAGTGCGGGAGTATCAGCCAAACTCTTCCAAGAAACACTTGTCTTTGCCCACGAATCAGGCGCAAACTTCAACGGTGTTCTTTGCGGCCGTGCAACTTGGGCTGGATCAGTTGAAGCCTACATCAAAGACGGTGAGGCAGCAGCTCGTGAATGGCTACGCACAACAGGTTTTGAGAACATTGACGAACTCAACAAGGTTCTCCAAACCACAGCGACTTCATGGACTGAACGTGTAGAAGCATAAAACAGGTATAGAAGAATCCCTTTTTGTTAAGAAAATACTTAAGGTTTTGTGACGAAGGATTCTGAAAATAAAACTACAACCATAGATGGTGCATACACTCTCTATAGTTTGTTTACTTAAGAGAAATGGATCAAAGGAGAGAAGAATGAAAGCATACACAGAACGTGTATTTGGAAATCATGAGGGCAAGGATGTCTTGGCCTATCGCTTTGAGACTGACAGTGGCTACCAACTAGAAATCATGACCTATGGTGCGACCATCTTGCGCTATGTCACACCCGACAAGGCTGGAAACTTTGCCAATGTGATTTTGGGATTTGATGATTTTGATAGCTATGTAGGCAATAGTCCTAAGCATGGAGCAAGTGTAGGTCCTGTAGCGGGCCGTATTGCAGGTGCGACCTTTGAGCTTAATGGTCAGACCTATAATCTTGAAGTCAACAACGCTAGCAACTGTAACCACAGTGGTTCAACAGGTTGGGATGCGAGCTTGTTTGAATTGACTGAGGTGAGCGACCATGGCTTGACCCTCTACACCGAGCGTACAGATGGGACGGGAGGATTCCCTGGTAATCTCAAAATCTGGATCAGCTATCACTTGGAAGAAAGTGGCGCCTATGAAATCAGCTATAAGGTGACGACAGTTCAGGATACGCTTGTCAATCCAACTAATCACAGCTACTTCAACTTGTCTGGTGATTTCACGCAGACAATTGACCGCCATGTCTTCCAGCTAAATACCGAGGGCATTTACCCAATTGCTCCGGACGGTGTTCCGGCTAAGACTCCAGATGCTACTCGTGATGTGGTTAAACACATCTACAATGGTGCTTTGTTGAAGGACATCTTTGAAGAGGAAGATGAGCAAATCCAGTTGGTATCTGGTTTGGATCACCCATTTGCTCTTCCTGCCGGTCATGACAATGCTGGTTTCCTTTATGACCAAAACTCAGGTCGTTTCCTGCTGTTCAAGACAGAGGCCCCTTGCTTTGTGGTCTACACAGCAAACTTTGTGGATGAGAGTGTCATCATTGGAGGCCAGCCAATGGTGCAACACAATGGGATTGCCCTTGAAGCGCAAGCTTTACCAGATGCCATTCACAGTGACCTCAAAGACCAAGTCATTCTCAAAGCAGGGGAAACTTTCACCAGCAAAACTCGCTACGAGCTTGTTGTAAAATAAAAAGAAGAGCTGGTTTCCAGCTCTTTTGAGTTGTCTTCGTTGACATTTTATTTCAATAGTGTATAATTGATGTAATTAACAAAGTTACAACAAACAAAAGGAGACACCCTATGACTTATGCATACCAAAGCCACATTTACCTAGCAGAGGCTGTTTTAAATGTCAAGGATTTAACGAGTCAAACGGCTTTTTATCAGCAGATTATTGGCTTGGAGATTTTATCCCAAACAGAGACAGAAGCGATTTTGGGACTTGGTCGAAAAGCCTTGGTTCACTTGATTCAGGCAGAAAAGACTGGCGAAGTAAGGGAACATTATGGGCTCTACCATCTGGCGATTTTGTTGCCGACACGAAAAGCCTTGGCAGATGTCTTGAAACACCTAAGTGATTTGCGGATTCCTCTGGTCGGGGGTGCAGATCATGGATACAGTGAGGCTATTTATCTAGAGGATTTGGAAGGAAATGGCATTGAACTCTACCGTGATAAGCCAGTTTCGTCATGGGATATTCGAGAAGACGGCCGCATTATCGGTGTGACCGAAGCCCTTGCGGCACAGGACATCTATGAGTTAGGAGAAAAGGTGGATCCCTTTATCCTAGCTGAAGGGACGAGAATGGGGCATATCCATCTATCGGTGAAGGATAGCCACGCGGCGAGTCAGTTTTATCAAAAAGCGTTAGGGCTAGAGGATAAATTTACTATTCCGAGTGCTAGTTGGATAGCAGCTGGGAAGTACCATCACCACCTAGCTGTCAACGAATGGGCTGGAAAAGGTCTGGCTCCGCGTGAGCAAGGCTTGCCAGGCTTGGCCTACTATGTCCTTGAGGTCGAAAGCAAGGAAGAACTCTTGGACATCGTTAAGCAAGCACAAGAGCTAGAAGCACCGATCAAGTGGCTAAATTCGAGTGAACTGGATCTTGTAGACCAAGATGGGATTGTGACTCGCATTCGCTTGGCACGATGAAACGAGGAAAACACATTATTTATTTTAGAGACATAGGAAAAGGCGGACAAGCTCGCATTCTGTTTTTAGAATGCGGACTTGTCCGCTTTTTTATGAAATGACGAATCCTTTCTTGTCTTTAGCAATGGTATCTGCCGGGGATATTTTCCCTTTTCTGGGGGGTTCATGCTATAATACTAATAAACTTTTCTTTCTCTAGGAAGGAAAATGCTAAAAATCAGCTAGAATGCTGGCAATCGTCGTCACGATGCTTTTAAGAGAAAGTAGAACTTTGTTTGAACATCCGTATTGAGTTTAGGAGACGGGAAATAAGATGGACACAAGTGTAAAAAATTTAATCAGTATGGGCCCTCTGGAGGACTCTTTTATCTATTATGATTTGGGGAATCAAGTATTCTACAGTGCAAAACAAGGCATGAATTATTCAGCTATTGCAGCCCCTATTGCAATCTATTCCTTCCAACGGCTGTCAAAGTTGCTCAACCAAACCTTTGGAGATGTCTCCTCCCCTTTCAATCTGATTTTCTTTATCCTGATGTCTCTGTTTTTGGTTTTCGGGACCATTCTCCTTGCCAAATCTACCCGACGTAACATGAAGACAGATAGATTTAGAAAAGTCCGGCTCACAAAAGCCAATATCAAAACACTTAGGAGAAAATCAAGGGCGTTGACAGTAGTTGGCTACATTTTTGTTTTAATAACGATTTTTTCAGCCTATCGTTATCTGGCTGTTTCTGATTTTCAATTTTTACTTATGTACATGTTAGGGATTGGTATTCTTACATATATAGTCTATGATTTTCGGATGAAAACACGCAAACGACTGTTCAAAGAGCTGATGGAGATATTACAGGACGGTAGCCGAGGGAAAGAGGGAGAAATGTAAGATGAGAAAAATCATTTATATAGGCCAAGGATGCCAGCAATCCGTCTACTATAACACAAAGACGAGAGAGGCTTTAGCGACAGAATCTAGCGCCTCGTCAGAAACCGATGGTGCTATCAGTTCAAAGAAATCCAAGTGGCCTTGGGTTGTCTTCTTTGTTTTCTTGCTAGTTGCTATTATCGGTATTTGGATTCGTTCCTTGATAGCACCCTTTAGATTGAGTGAATGGATGGCACCTATCCATCTAGCCGCTATCCTTTTCGTTTTTATCGGAAGTGTTTATGGATTTGAAAAACTGTTCTACAGTGGGGCTAAGTCGCTTGTCCCAGCAAGTGAAGAACAGTTTAAAGATGCGGTTGAAAGTAGTACTTTTTGGAGGAAGTCACCAGATAAGGAACCAACAGTCGATAAAATCATCTTGTATCTATTTGTTATCCTCGTTCTTCTATTTGTTTTTGTTATTGTTGTGTTCTTTGCCATACCTGGAACCTTCATTCCCTACTATGAACATGAATGGTTTGAGCCGTCTATGTTCATGGTACCCATCGGAGCAACAATCGTCCCAATTAGTGTCGTACTGCTCTTATTCCAAAACAACCCAATCCGCTGGCTCTTAGCCGTACGAAAATACAAGCAGGGAAAAGTGATATTTAGGGAAGAGAAGAACTAGAAACACGAGAGAAACGCTATTACCATTACCAGTGGTTGGTGATGGTGATGTTTTATCAACAACCTATGATAAAATTGAAGTTTCTGATTATAGTGATTAGTGAAAACTGTGGTGATTTTATATGAGAAAAATAATTTTTATTGGACAGAGCGGTGATAAGGCCGTTTACTATAATACGCGAACAAAAGAGGCTCTTGTAGCAGATAAGAGTGCCTTGTTAAATACAGAAGGGGCTAGGAGATCGAATAGGGGGATTGCTCCTTTAATTGCTATATTCTCTTTGTTAGGTTTACTCGGAGGATTTGTTGCAATACCAATTTTCTCAGGCCTTCGTTATAATAGTGGGATGGTTCCTATTTTTATTCTTTGTCTTTCCTTTATCCTATTTGGATTTATATGGATGATGGAAGTCGCCTTATATAAAGGAGTGAAACGAGTCCAAGGAGCAACAAAGAAAGAGTTTAAAGAAGCAGTTTATTCAAATTTGTTCTGGGAAAATTTTAGTGAGAAAAAAGCGACGTTTGCGAAAATGTTGGCTTTTATGATTGTCATGCTACTAGTTTTTATGACTACTATAGTAATATTTGCTGCTGCAATTCCGGGCACTATTGACTCATTCAATAAGCAAGAGGCATTTGATATACAAATCTTTTTCTCGCCTTTAGCAGGTCTCTTTCCTGCCTTGTTGTACCTTTTCTTATTCCAAAACAACCCTATCCGCTGGTTCTTAGCTGTGCGAAAATATGAACAGGGGAAAGTGATATTTAATGAAGAAATAGAAAAGAGAGGATGATAATGTCACAAGAGAGATATTTGCAGATCAAAAAAGAGCATCAAGTTCGTAAGTTTGTGGGGCGTTTCCTCTTCATCCTTCTCGCTATACTCGATGTTCTACTGGTATCAAGTCATTCCAATTATGTCCCACTTGTAACGGTAGCTATGGTAACGATTGTGCCTTTTAATCATTTTCTACTTGCTCCTCTTAGGAGACAGAAAAAAGCCATAGAAAAAGAGCATCCAGAATGGAAAACACTCAGTACAAAGGGAGTAAAGGTTCCCTCGGCTGAAGCCAATAAAAGAACCTTGGCTGGCATTGGGATCTTGATGGCCTTGCTGTTGTCTTTTGGGCTATTCTATAAACCTGTGAAACAGCCGAACGACCAAGTAAACAAGCCGCCTAAGCTTGATTCTAAAACGCCTGAAACGTCCAAGCCTTCTGAGTCTGAGTCGTCTAGCTCCTCTAAGGCCAAAGAATCCAGTTCCTCAGAGTCGAAATCCTCGTCTTCGACTGAACAAAGTTCTAAAACCGAAAGTTCAGGAACAAAGCCGTCAAAAAGCGAATCCAATAATCCATATTACCAGATTCCAGGACTTACTGATGAACAGGTGAGAGATATCATATCAAAATCTGTGAAAGATTTGAGAGAAAAACAGTCAAAAGAAAAATCCGAAGAGTAGACTCGAGGGATTCGATACCGATTCTGGACGAGTGAGTTCTTTGGGATTTTATTCTATAGAATAACAGGAGGAGTTCATATGAATAAAGAAGTGATTGGTTTGATAGTTGGGATCATCGTCATCTTCCTATCTTTTGTATTTGTATGTGGGACCTTTCTCTACCTCTATCTTCGAGATCAGAAGTTGGTCCGCCTTGCCCAGTCATCCGTACAGGGAACAGTTATCGGATATAGCCGTTTTCGTGAGGGGTATCCACCTATCGTCGAATACACGGTGGATGGGATTACTTATAAGAAAACCTTGCAGTATTTTATGTTCAAAACGGTCACGACTCCGTGGGGTCCTACTAAAGTTTCAAATGATTATACAAGAGAAGATATGCTAGCGTCTTCGATCACTCGCTACAGCAACTCCTTTGTTTCCTTCAAACGATTGATGCAGACCCATTTCCCCCTTCATTCGGAGCTGACGGTCTGGTACGATCCAGACAAGCCGAACAGGGCCTATGTCGAACGTTACAGCGGGATGGACAAGTTTTACAAGTGGTTTGGTATCGGATTTGGTCTGGCTCTAGTCCTAGTCCTAGTCTATGGGATAGTGATCCTTGCCTTTTTGTCCAAGATATAAGGCATAAAAGTCAGTTGGTTAATGGGCAACTTTATTTCCCATCAAGCTTCAAGGAGGACAGAGTTTCTTTTCCATTTTCATGCTCACCTATCTTTTCTATCTGATACAGAGGAGAGGTTGCCTCCTACAAATACAGACAGGAAGTGAATTTTGACAAAGCCCCTTATTCGAGATATAATGAAGAAAAAGTGACCAAGGATAAATTAATGACAAACTCAAAGTATATCACACGCCTGAAACGTTCAGAGGGCCAGTTGCGTGGGATTCAAAAGATGATTGAAGAAGATCGTGACTGCGCAGATATTGTTACGCAGTTGACAGCAGTGAAATCTAGCGTTGAGCGCGTGATTGAGATGATCATTACTGAAAATCTCACTGACTGCATCAACCAACCATTAGATGACCCCGAGGCTCAAAAGGAACGCCTAGAAAAGGCCATCCGATACCTGATTAAACGGAAGTAAACTAATTTGCTATTGATAAACAATGCAGACAAAGTCATTTAAGTCTATTTCGATAAAAAAATCATGTCAGACAAACGGATGAGTTCCCCCAATACCAATGAGAAAACCTCTTTTTAGATACCATCAATGTGTTTCGTTTTTTAGAAGCGACGGGCTACGAGCCCTATATCAGTGGGTTGCAGAAATGAAAAAACCGATTAAGTTCCTTAATCGGTTTTTTGCTTATTCTACTTGACCGGGCCAAGCATTCATACCACCTTCTACATTGATAACGGTGAGGCCTTGGGCGCTTAGAAATTCACAAGCAGATGCGGAACGGACTCCACCTTGACAGATGACATGATATTCCTGGTCAGGTTTGAGTTCTTTGTAACCTTGCTCCAAGGTACTTAACGGAAGATTTCTTGCTCCTGGTGCATGTCCTGCTTGGAATTCATGCACCTCACGTACATCGATAAGGTTTAGATTTTCATTTAGGTATTTTTCATAAAAGTCAGCCATGCTGATACTCGTTTCCATATTCGACTCCTTCTGGATTAGCCATTTTATATAGTGAATAAGCGCCATCAAGGTTTTGGACGGCAAATCCTGCCTGCTGGAGGATACGCTCTGTGATATAGTTGCGCAAAACGCTGTGGCAGCTAAGGATGTAGGCTTGGTTCTTGTCTGGTTCACCCAAGATCTCCCTTAGTTCATTTAGGGGTTATGGATGGTATCGACCTTGGGTAGCTCCCCTGAAATTCGCCACTTGTCCGCACATCTAGGGATTATTTGCCCTTAGTCAGATCGTCTTCGAGCGGACACCTTGGATATTGTCGCTCAGACCTTCGATAAGGTTCAAGGCTGTGTAGCCAATTATTTTATACTTCTAGATGACCTTACCTGTCCAAGCGCTCATACCGCCTCGGACATTGATGACATCGTAGCCTTTTTTCTTAAGCTTTTTCGCAGCTAGTTTGCTTCGTACACCAGAATGACAAATGACATAGAGTGTTTCTTTTGTCGCTGGTGTGTAAGAACCGATTTCCGTTAAAGGAACATTTTTGGCATTTTTGATATGACCTCTACGGAATTCCATAGGCGTCCGAACATCCAGTAGCTGAATCGGTTCCTTAAGTTTAGCTTCTAACTCGCTGGTAGAAATACTGTCAATTTTTGTAAATAATAAGTGAAACATAGGCACCTCCACATATACCCTTATGGGGTATATTAAACCATGAAGTCAAGCTTTTGTCAAGCAAGTTGTTTTGACTTAGGAGAGGGATTCGTTTCGAGAGTCTAGAAAGCAGGCCATTCTTGACCTTTCGGAGGCTTTTTGATATGATGGGGCCAAAGTAAGTATGAGGTGATAAGATGGCTAGCGAATACCAGAAAATGATAGCAGGGGAGCCTTACCGTCCGTCGGACCCAGAATTACGGGTCTTGGCGCAGGCTTCTCGCCAAAAACAGGCTGCCTTTAACAAGGAAGAGGATCCCTTGAAGGGAGCTGAAATCATCAAGACTTGGTTTGGCTCAACTGGGCAAAATCTCTATGTCAATCCACGTCTGGTGGTCGATTATGGGGTCAATATCCATCTAGGGGAAAATTTTTATTCTAATTGGAACTTGACCATGCTGGATGTTTGTCCGATTCGCATTGGGAACAACGCTATGCTTGGCCCCAACTGTCAGTTTTTAACCCCACTCCATCCACTGGATCCGCATGAACGCAATTCAGGGGTCGAATACGGCAAGCCCATCACCATTGGAGATAATTTCTGGGCTGGAGGTGGGGTTATTGTCCTTTCTGGGGTGACATTAGGAAATAACGTGGTGGCAGGAGCGGGGGCCGTGATTACCAAGTCCTTTGGAGACAATGTCGTCCTAGCTGGCAATCCTGCGCGTGTTATCAAGGAAATCCAAGTAAAAGAAAACTAAAAAGAACAGCCTGGGCTGTTCTTTTTATGAGCTTTAGTCTTATAAATTTTTCTTCTTTTTGGCTTTCTTGGTCAAGGAGATATCGCACTGGGGAATCTTGGTTTAAAAAATCTATTAAAGGTATTTTAGCGTTCAAAAATTGTTTTTAGCAGTCCTTTCTAAAAATTACTAGGCGAAATCTAATCCAAACTAAATTTAAGGAAACTTTCAGAAAAGTTTTAGTTTTGTTTCAGGAATCTTCTGTAGACTGTCTAGCTATATCATACGAAGGAGAGGAAAAAGGTATGAAATCAAAAAACTGGACCCTACTCGCAACGAGTTTAACGGCAATGGTGCTGATGGCAGCATGTGCCCAGTCAACAACTACATCCAATACCAATGCAACGACAAATAGTGCCACAACAACTGCAACAAAGACAAACCAATCATCCTATTTTACAGAGAAGGACAATGATACCTCTTATGATGAAAGCACAGCTTCTAAGATTGAGTTATCCGGCTCATCTGCAAACGTCTCTGGAGATGGGGTGACAGTCTCTGAATCAACCGTGACCATCACAAAATCTGGAACCTATGTGATTTCAGGTCAGTCTGACGGAGTGCAGATCAAGGTCGAGGCAGATAAGTCGGCAGATGTTCACCTAGTCCTAAAAGGTGCGACCATGACCAATACCAATGCAGCGATTTCTGCAACATCAGCCGGCCATGTCTACTTGACTCTAGCAGAGGGAACCACCAACAGGCTCTCTGACTCAAGCTCTAACAACGACGAAAAAGCAGACGCAGCTCTCTTTTCTAAGGTGGATTTGACCATCAACGGGAAAGGAACTCTCAATGTAGATGGCAAGAAGAACAATGGTATCAAGGCTAATGACACTCTCCACATCACGGGCGGAACCTATAACATCACAGCAGTTGGCGATGCCTTTAATGTCAATGATGAACTCAACATCACTGGTACGACCATGACTATCGACGCCAAAGAAGATGGCGTAAAGGTGGACAATGACGAGGATACTTCAGTCGGAACCATGTACCTATCCAACAACAACATCACCGTTACAGCAGGAGATGATGGCATCCACGCTTCTGGAGACCTCGTCATCGATAGTGGTACCTACACCGTCAAGAATTCGACAGAAGGACTTGAAGGTAAGTCAATCACTATCAACGGTGGGGACATTAGCATCTATTCGACAGATGATGGAGTCAACGCAGCTAATAAAAACGCCCAACAGAGTGAAATCTTCTTCACCATGAACGGTGGGAACCTGACAGTAGAAGTCGGTCAAGGAGACACAGATCCAATCGACTCAAACGGGAACGTGATGGTCACAGGCGGAACCATTAAAATGACTGGTCAAACAGGTTTTGACTTTGATGGAACTGCGACCTACACAGGTGGAGATATCTATCTCAACGGTGAAAAACAAACGGAAATTGTCAACTCTATGCCTGGAGGCGGTGGACCAAATGGAGGTCCTCAAGGGGGCGGTCCAGCCCCTGGCGGACAAGGATAAAAAAGAATCTCCTTTCTCGAAAGAGAAGGGAGAGTTTTTGTGTTTGAGAGATGGATTGTAGCTAAAACAACTCCCAATTAGGTCTTGAAAATTTCTTAGTCTGTTTCATATAAAAATGAGTAAAATGAATTTCCATCGCCAAGGTCATTAGAGTTGCGATAGCAATGACGATGGTAGGATCGGCTGAGAAAAGTAGAGGAAGAATAGGCCTTTAAAAAGTGGGCAGGAAAGACCATTTCGGAGTATAGAAAGGAAGTTCAAAAACATTTTTAGAAATAAGACATGTGCATTATAAACATCAGATACGAATCTGGTGTTTTATTTTTTTAAAGAATTTAAGCCTTTCTCTTGACAAGTGAGTGATTACTCACTATAATAGCTTCTGTGGTTTAAAAAGTGAGTACCCACTCACCAAGGAGGAAGTAAATGAAAACATTACTACATTTACAAGATTTAGTAAAATCTTTTGACCATCAAATAGTTCTGAATCATGTCAGCTTTGAATTGCAGCCAGGAGAAATTATAGGATTAATTGGTCCGTCTGGTGCTGGTAAATCAACTATGATTAAGACTACGTTAGGAATGGAAAAGGCTGATGGAGGCGTAGCTTTAGTGTTAAATCACACAATGCCCAATCGCTATATTTTAGGAGATATTGGCTATATGGCACAATCAGATGCTTTATACGAGACCTTGTCAGGCCAAGAAAATCTGGAATTTTTTGGTCAGCTAAAGGGGCTTTCTAAAAAAGACCTGAAGGCGGAAATTGCTTATATAGCTCAAGTAGTAGATCTGACAGACTACTTAAACAAGGCGGTATCTGGTTATTCTGGAGGAATGAAACGGCGTTTGTCTCTTGCTATCGCGCTGTTAGGAAATCCTCAACTCTTGATTTTGGACGAACCGACAGTTGGAATCGACCCTTCTCTTCGAAAGAAAATCTGGAAAGAATTATTCGCGCTTAGAGACAATGGGGTTGGGATATTAGTTACTACCCATGTTATGGATGAAGCAGAGTTGACGGATAAGGTCGGCTTATTATTAGGCGGAAAAATCATTGCTTTTGATACACCGCAACACTTAAAAGAAAGTTATCAAGTTTCAAGTATTGAAGAAGTATTTTTAAAAGCAGAAGGTGAGTAAAATGAGAACAATAGCGATTGCAAAAAAAGTCATCAAAGAATTACTTCGTGACAAACGAACTCTAGCCCTGATGTTTATAGCACCTGTTTTTATCATGTGGTTGATGAACCTCATGTTTTCAGCTAGTACAACCGTGAATGTCAAGTTAGCAACACAGGATCTACCAACTGGTTTGGTAACGAAAATGGATGAGCTCGATCATGTGGACGTCGAGACTTATCAAGACTTAGATCAAGCCAAAGAAGCGCTAGCAAATGAAAAAGTCGATGCTGTGATTTCTTATAAAGACGGTGAGTATCAGGTCGACTACGCAAATACAGATGCCTCCAAGACCTCTATGATACGACAAGTGTTACGAACGAGTATCGCCAGTGAAGGCACCGATCAGTTACTATCTCGTGTTAAACAAGCTCTTCCACAATTGGACTCGGACGCAAAAACACCAGAAATCAAGGAGTCTTACCAGTATGGAGATGAAAATACAAGCTTCTTTACCAGTATGATTCCGGTTTTGATAGGTTTTGTAGTTTTCTTCTTTGTCTTTTTGATTTCAGGTATGGCACTTTTGAAAGAGCGCACCAGTGGAACACTAGAACGTTTGTTAGCAACACCAGTGAAACGATCTGAAATCGTCTATGGCTATATGTTGTCTTACGGTATTATTGCGATTTTTCAAACGGCAGTTGTCGTCTTAGCAGCAATTTGGCTACTAGATGTAGAAGTTGTAGGAAGTATTTTAAATGTTATAATAGTTAATGTGGTACTGGCTCTTGTAGCACTAGCTTTTGGAATTCTCTTGTCTACTCTAGCAAAATCAGAATTCCAAATGATGCAATTTATTCCTCTCGTGATTATGCCCCAACTTTTTTTCTCAGGAATTATTCCATTGTCATCCATGGGAGAATGGGCTCTAACTGTGGGGAAATTTTTGCCATTAACCTATTCTGGTGATGCAATAAGCCAGATTATTCTTTACGGGCACAATCTTGGTGATATTTTGCCAAATCTTGGTGTTTTAATGATTTTCTTGATCATTTTAACAATTCTCAATATTGTTGGATTACGTCGTTATCGTAAAGTTTAGAAATCAACATAAATAATGCTAAAAAGGTGTGAAGATTAGATGGATAAGACTGTTTTTGAATCGTTTGAAGATTACTTAGAAGAAGCGAATTACCCTCAAGGAAAGAAAAAAATCATGCAGGCAGCAGTGGATCTCATATCAACTAGGAGTTACCATGGGACCTCAACTCTTCACATAGCTGAGCGTGCTGGACTAAGCCAGGCAACTTTGTTTAAGTATTTTAAGACGAAGGATGATCTACTGACGGCTATTTTACATCCTGTAGTCCCAAGCATTTTCGGTAGTTTTTTTGAGGAACTCTTAGCTTTTGAAACGACAGAAGAGAGGGTTCGTTATCTCGTCCACGATCGTATGAGCTATCTCAAAAAAAATCGTGCTTTGATGAAAATCATTCTGCAGGAGAGTTTTTCAAATAAGAAACTAAAAAATGAACAGATTTTTATCTGGAATGCTATTCAAGATAAACTTCGAGTGCTTCATAAGGAATTGCTAGCAGATCCACGTGTAAATCCAGAGATAACGATTCCTCAAATGGTTCGTATTTGTGTTGGTCCATTGTTGGCTTACTTCGCTCAACTTTATATCGTTAGCGACAACGGAGAAATAAAGGAAGAGGACCTAGACTTATTAGAAAAACAGATTTTGGGTGCTTTGTGGAAATAGAGTAGGCCTAGACAAAATGGAGGCTAGATTCTATTGGTTTGGCTTCTTGCACAAGATAATATAAAAGGGTATATATTGCCTGATGCAGATTCGTGCTTTTTTATTGTTGAATTTGCTATTTTGGTGATAGTTCTCAATCACTTTACTAAAACAGAAACCGACCTCTCCAGCAGAGCAACGATTTCTTAAATGTATGGAAGAGGAGTTTTCTGGCTTGCTAAAGACAACTCCTTGACACTTCGTCAGCTTTTGATACAATAGTACAAAATTAGAGGAGGTGGGCTATGATTCAGAAACATGCGATTCCCATTTTGGAGTTTGATGACAATCCCCAGGCGGTCCTTATGCCAACACATGAGGGATTGGACTTAAAGTTGCCAAAAAAGTGCATCTATGCATTTTTGGAGGAAGAGATTGACCGCTACGCTCAGGAAGCAGGAGCGGACTGTGTTGGTGAGTTCGTTTCTGCCACCAAGGCTTATCCAGTCTATGTCATCAACTACAAGGGTGAGACGATTTGTCTAACCCAGGCGCCCGTGGGTTCTGCCCCAGCTGCCCAGTTTATGGATTGGTTGATTGGCTATGGTGTGGAGCAAATCATTTCCACTGGAACCTGTGGCGTCCTAGCCGATATAGAGGAAAATGCCTTTCTCGTCCCTGTTCGCGCTCTGCGAGATGAGGGGACCAGCTACCATTATGTAGCGCCTTCTCGTTATATGGAGATGCAGATTGAGGCTGTCTCTGCCATTGAGCAAGTTTTGGAGCAAAGAGGCATTCCTTATGAGGAAGTTATGACCTGGACGACAGATGGTTTTTACCGAGAGACGGCTGAAAAGGTTGCCTATCGCAAGGAAGAAGGCTGCGCTGTTGTGGAAATGGAGTGCTCGGCTCTTGCGGCAGTGGCTCAGCTACGTGGTGTTGTCTGGGGAGAATTGCTCTTTACTGCAGATTCCTTAGCGGATCTGGACAACTACGACAGTCGTGACTGGGGCTCAGAAGCTTTTGATAAGGCACTCGAACTCTGTCTTGCCATTGTGCACCACATGTGAGTGTTCTGACTGTTTTTATGGTAGAATGTAGTTATGTTATTCAAATCTTTTTTGGAAAAAATCAAGACGATACTGGGACGCTTGTCGCCAGCCCGTCGCATCTTTTTAAGTTTTGCCCTAGTAATCTTCTTGGGTTCTCTCCTTTTAAGTCTCCCCTTTGTGCAAGCAGAAACGTCACAAGCGACCTACTTTGACCATCTCTTTACGACCGTGTCCATGGTCTGTGTGACAGGGCTTTTCACTCTGCCAGTGGCTTCGACTTATAATATCTGGGGCCAGTTGATCTGTATGATTTTGATCCAGATTGGTGGTTTGGGGCTCATGACCTTTATCGGAATCTTTTATATCCAAGGCAAGCAAAAGCTCAGCCTTCGTGGTCGTGAGACTATTCAAGAAAGTTTCAGTTATGGAGAAACCCAGTCTCTAAAGGACTTCATCCGCTCAATCTTTCTGACGACTTTTTTGGTGGAAGGAATTGGTGCCTTTCTCTTGAGTTTTCGCTTTATCCCCGAATTTGGCTGGGGGCGAGGGATTCTAACCTCTATCTTTTTGGCTGTTTCAGCTTTCTGTAATGCTGGATTTGATAATTTTGGAAGTACGAGTTTGGTAGCCTTTCAAACGGATCCCTTGATCAATCTAGTGATTGCAGGCTTGATTATCACTGGTGGTCTAGGATTTATGGTCTGGTTTGACCTAGCGACCCAGTTTGGGAAGAAGAAAAAACGCCGCCTGCGTTTCCATACCAAGCTGGTTCTCTTTTTAACGGCGGGAATTCTGCTCTTTGGAACAGTATCGACTCTCTTAATTGAGTGGAATAATCCTGGGACGATTGGAAATCTCAGCGCTCCAGAGAAACTGCTGGTTAGTTTCTTCCAGACAGTCAGTATGAGAACGGCAGGCTTTGCTTCCATTGACTACACCCAGGCTAGACCAGTTACCTTACTGATCTACATCTTGCAGATGTTTCTGGGCGGGGCACCTGGAGGGACAGCAGGCGGGCTCAAGATTACGACCTTCTTTGTCTTGTTGGTCTTTGCTCGCAGTGAACTATTGGGCTTGCCTCATGCTAATGTGGCTCGGAGGACCATTGAACCCCGAACCGTACAAAAGTCTTTCAGTGTCTTTATTATCTTCTTGCTAACATTCTTGCTGGGCTTGATCCTACTAGGGATAACAGCAGAGGGAAATCCGCGCTTTATCTACCTCATGTTTGAGACCATTTCAGCCCTTGCAACAGTTGGGGTGACGGCAAATTTAACACCAGAGTTAGGTAAGTTAGCCCTCAGTATCGTTATGTTGTTGATGTTTATCGGCCGTATTGGTCCCTTGACACTACTGGTCAGTGTAGCGGAATACCAGCCAGACAAGAAAGATACGATTCACTATATGAAGGCAGATATCACTATCGGATAAGAAAGGAAAAACGATGTCAGATCGGACAATTGGAATTTTAGGCTTGGGAATTTTTGGGAGCAGTGTTTTGGCTGCCCTAGCCAAGCATGACATGAATATCATTGCTATTGATGACCACGAGGAACGCATTAATCAATTTGAATCAGTGTTGGCGCGTGGAGTAGTTGGAGATATCACGGATGAAGAACTCCTTCTATCAGCGGGGATTGACACCTGTGATACCGTAGTCGTCGCAACAGGTGAAAATCTGGAGTCCAGTGTTCTTGCGGTCATGCACTGCAAGAGTTTAGGAGTGCCGACCGTTATTGCCAAGGTCAAAAGCCATACGGCTAAAAAGGTGTTGGAAAAAATTGGTGCAGACGCAGTCATCTCACCAGAGTTTGAAATGGGGCGCTCATTAGCACAGACCATCCTCTTTCATAACAGCGTAGACGTCTTTCAGCTGGACAAGAATGTATCGATTGTCGAGATGAAAATCCCCCAATCATGGGTAGGTAAAAGCCTCAGTCAGTTGGATTTACGTGGGCGATACAACCTCAATGTACTTGGTTTTCGTTCCTACGAAAATGCTCCTCTGGATGTCCAATTCGGACCCAATGACCTCTTGCAGGCAGATGCCTACATCATGGCAGTCATTAATAACCAACATTTGGACACTCTAGCTGAACTGAGTGAGTAGGAGAGGAAAGGCTACTCTCTTTCCTAATAATTAACGAGTCAATATAAGTATTTTATAAGAGGGATTTAAGAAAAATTTTAACTTTTTCTTAATCCTTTTTAATTTTAGGAGATTATACTAGAGTCATCAAAAAAAGAAAACTCTAAGGAGAATCCTATGAAATTCAATCCAAATCAGAGATATACTCGTTGGTCTATTCGCCGTCTCAGTGTAGGCGTTGCTTCAGTTGTTGTGGCTAGTGGCTTCTTTGTCCTAGTTGGTCAACCAAGTTCTGCGCGTGCTGATGTCGTCAATCCGACTCCTGCCCAAGTCGTGCCAGACGCTGCTTCGGTGAGTGAAAAGAGCGACTTACCAGCAGAGGTTCTCAAAAAAGCAGTCGATGTAGCTCTTCCTTCAGAACAGTCTATTCCAACACCTAAAGCAAGTGTGGATACCACAAGCTCTTCAGAAAAAGCGGACGCAACTGCTAAAGAGCCTGCAGTAGTGCCAAAAGAAGAAGTGCAAGCACAACCTGACTCTAAGAAACAAACAGAAGATGCAGTTAAACCTGTGGAAAGTCCTGCGTCTACAGTTTCTGGACAAGACCGTGAAGTCAGTGAAGCGCAACCAGCGACCACCCCAGCTGAAGTGCAAAAGGGTGTGGCCGACAACACCAAAGACACAGTAGATGTCCCAGCTAGTTACCTTGACAAAGCCAATTTCCCAGGACCATTTACAGCTGGTGTCAATCAAGTCATTCCATACGAATTCTTCGCTGGTGACGGCATGTTGACTCGCCTTATCTTGAAAGCATCTGATAAGGCTCCATGGTCCGACAACGGAACAGCTAAAAATCCTGCTCTCCCACCAGTAGAGAGATTGGGCAAAGGCCTTTACTTCTACGAAGTAGACTTGGCCGGCACCCAAGGTAAATCTGATAAAGAGCTGCTTGACTTGTTGAAACAAAACGGCACACATAGCTATAAAGCTACCATCAAAGTGTACGGTGCGAAAGATGGCAAACCTGACTTAACTAATCTGGTAGCGACTAAAGATTTGGATGTCAACTTGAATGGTTTGACCACTCCAGCTGAAGTGCAAAAAGGTGTGGCCGACAACACCAAAGATACAGTAGATGTCCCAGCTTCTTACTTGGATAGAGCTAACTTCCCTGGTCCCTTCACAGCCGGTGTCAACCAAGTCATTCCATATGAATTTTTCGCTGGAGACGGCATGTTGACTCGCCTGATCTTGAAAGCTTCTGATAAGGCTCCATGGTCAGACAATGGAACAGCTAAAAATCCCGCTCTCCCACCAGTAGAGAAATTGGGCAAAGGTCTTTACTTCTATGAAGTAGACTTGGCTGGAACCCAAGGCAAATCTGACAAAGAGCTGCTTGACCTTTTGAAACAAAATGGTACACAAAGCTATAAAGCTACCATCAAAGTGTACGGTGCAAAAGACGGCAAGCCTGACTTAACTAACCTCGTAGCAACTAAAGATTTGGATGTCAACTTGAATGGTTTGACCACCCCAAATCAGGTTAAAGACTCTGTTGTTAACAATGTCAAAGACATGATTGATGTTCCAGCTAGCTACCTTGAAAAAGCAAATGTTCCGGGTCCATTCTTGGCCGGTGTCAACCAAGTTATTCCATACGAAGCTTTTGGTGGAGATGGTATGTTGACTCGCCTCTTGTTAAAAGCCTCAGACAAAGCTCCATGGTCAGACAATGGAACAGCTAAAAATCCTGCCCTATTGCCACTTGAAGGCTTGGCTAAAGGTCAATATTTCTACGAAGTGGATTTGAATGGCAATACGGTTGGCAAAGATGGTCAGGCCTTGCTGGATCAACTTCGAGCTAACGGAACCCATACATATCTAGCTACTATTAAAGTCTATGGATCTAAAGATGGCAAACCTGATTTGACCAATCTGATTGCTACTCGTCAAGTAACGATTCAACTTCGTGGAAAAGAAATGGCGACAATACCATCTCAACAAGGTCAGATGAATACGAAGCCTTCTGAAACAGGCTCTACAGGTACGACTGAGGGTATGATGGGTACAAATCACCATATGTCAGATATGAAGGTCGATCAACCAGCTTCTAGCCCAATGGCTAATATGATGGAAAAAGATGATAAAGCGATGCTACCAAATACTGGGGAAGCTAAAACAGCTACAGCTGGCCTTGGTATCTTTGGTCTAGCCTTGGCAGGTCTTGTTGGACTTTTGGGTTTGACAACCAAACGAGAAGATTAAGATTCAAATCAATTAAACATTAGAGAAAATAGTGTTATACTAAAGCAAGTATAACACTGTTTTTATCGAAGGAGTGTCAGATGAAAAAGACAATTTTGCTGGTTGATGATGAAATAGATATTCTAGATATTCAACACCGCTATCTTATACAGGCGGGTTACGACGTTTTGGTCGCCCATGATGGCAAGGAGGGATTAGAGCTTTTCAGAAAAAAATCTATCGACCTCATTATCACAGATATCATGATGCCCAATATGGACGGGTATGATTTTATCAGTGAAGTTCAGTATATCGCTCCGGATCAACCCTTCCTCTTTACAACTGCTAAGACAAGCGAACAGGATAAGATTTATGGATTAAGTTTGGGGGCAGATGATTTTATAGTCAAACCCTTTAGCCCACGCGAATTGGTTTTAAGAGTGAATAATATCTTGCGTCGCCTTAGCCGTGGAGGAGAGACAGAACAGATCGAGTTTGGTGACTTAGTGATCAACCATGTGACTCATGAGGTTCGCATTGGGGAGCAACCTTTGGAATTGACAGTAAAATCCTTTGAACTTCTATGGATATTAGCCAGCAATCCCGAGAGAGTCTTTTCAAAGACGGAACTTTACGAGAAGGTATGGCAAGAGGACTATGTGGATGATACCAATACACTCAATGTTCATATCCATGCTTTGAGGCAAGAGTTGACCAAGTATACGAATTCAAATGCTCCTGCTATCAAAACTGTCTGGGGTTTGGGTTATAAGATGGAAAGACCAAGAGGTAGAACATGAAATTAAAAAACTATATTTTAGTGGGGTATCTAGTGTCGACTCTACTAACGATTTTGGTCGTTTTCTGGGCAGTCCAACGGATGTTGATCGAGAAAAGTGAAGTTTACTTTCTCGTTGGAATGACCTTGATTGCTAGTTTCATTGGCGCTGCAGTGAGCATCTTTCTTTTGTCGCCAGTGTTCTCTTCTCTGAAACATTTGAAAAAACAAGCTCAGGATATAGCAAGCAAGGATTTCAGCACAGAAATTGAAACCAAGGGACCATTAGAATTTCAAGAGCTGGGCCAGGCTTTTAATGACATGTCCCACAATTTGCAAGCCACCTTTCAATCACTTGATGAGAGCGAGCAAGAAAAGAGAATGATGATTGCGCAGCTCTCTCACGATATTAAAACTCCCATTACCTCCATTCAGGTTACTGTGGAGGGAATTCTAGATGGAGTGATTAAGGAAGAGGAGCGACTCCACTACTTAGCCACGATTGGTCGGCAAACCGAGCGTCTAAACAAGCTAGTGGAGGAATTGGATGTTCTGACTCTTAACACCCAACCTCAAGATACTGCTGATGAAGAAGTCGAAGAGGTCTTTTTAGATCAGCTGTTGATTGAGTCAATGAGTGAATTTCAACTCCAGATTGAACAAGAGGAGCGAGATGTTTACATTCAAGTATCACCTGAGTCGGCGAAAATCAAGAGCCATTCTGACAAACTTTCTCGCATTCTGGTCAATTTGTTAAACAATGCCTTTAAATATTCAGAACCAGGAACCAGAATCGAGGTTCTTGCCCAATTAACAGAACAAGAGCTGAGAATCAGTGTGAAAGACGAGGGTCAGGGAATCCTTCCTGAGGATTTGGAAAAGATCTTTAAACGACTTTATCGTGTAGAAACTTCGCGCAATATGAAGACAGGTGGACATGGATTAGGACTTGCGATTGCACGCGAACTAGCCCATCAGCTTGGTGGCGAAATCACAGCAGAAAGTCAATATGGCTTAGGAAGCAAATTTACATTCAGCCTCAATTTGAAATAAAGCTGTAAAATCCCTTTACATATCTAGCTTTTCATGGTATAATAGCCTTTGTGTGAAATAGCAGCAGGAAAGCATGAAGCTCGTCAACAGGTGTCTTATGACAAGTAACCTTGGCTGTTTAGGCGAAGGGCATCTGCACGAATCAGGGCTTTCTAAGTGACTATTTCCGCCAAATATTATTTATATCAGGAGGACATACATATGTCACGTTATACAGGACCATCTTGGAAACAAGCTCGTCGCCTTGGCCTTTCACTTACAGGTACAGGTAAAGAATTGGCACGTCGTAACTACGTACCAGGACAACACGGACCAAACAACCGTTCTAAATTGTCAGAATACGGTTTGCAATTGGCTGAAAAACAAAAACTTCGTTTCACTTACGGTGTAGGTGAAAAACAATTCCGTAACTTGTTCGTACAAGCTACAAAAATCAAAGGCGGAATCCTAGGTTTCAACTTCATGCTTCTTTTGGAACGTCGTTTGGATAACGTTGTTTACCGTCTTGGCCTTGCGACTACTCGTCGTCAAGCTCGTCAATTCGTAAACCACGGTCACATCCTTGTTGACGGAAAACGCGTTGATATCCCATCATACCGTGTAACTCCAGGTCAAGTAATCTCAGTTCGTGAAAAATCATTGAAAGTTCCAGCAATCCTTGAAGCAGTAGAAGCTACTCTTGGACGTCCAGCATTCGTATCATTCGATGCTGAAAAATTGGAAGGTTCATTGACTCGCTTGCCAGAACGCGACGAAATCAACCCAGAAATCAACGAAGCACTTGTCGTTGAATTCTACAACAAGATGCTTTAATTTTAAGAAATATCTTACAGAAAGCCTACAACAGTGGGCTTTTTGCTTTGTCTTAAAAGGTTGATTTCTGGGTTTGCTTAGATATTTGCTAGATTGATTTCATTGCTGCTTCAAAGAATGAGACGGCTTTTTTTGCGTTCTCTTTTGAGAGGTAAAAAGAAGCGTGACCCTCCCACAGCTATAGAGCTTTTAGGCGGGAAAACCACACTTCTTTCTTGAATTAATTTTACATCATTTTGACTTAAAAAACAAATAGAGGCGTCCCACCTCCTACCGCAGAAAGATCTGTTTCAAGGGGAGATGGAAAACCTCTATTCGTTAATTTAATTATAGCCTAAAAAACTTTTAAATACAAGGCTATTGAGATAGTAAGGGGGAAAAAAGAAGTAACCATCATTCCGACCACATAGTAGACAGGGGGGAACAAGATTACTTCCTTTATTTACTTAAGTATACAACATTTTTACAAGAAAGCAAAGTAGCAGGTTAGTCTAATGGGGTGCTTGTTGTACTTTAGCAAGTAAGGTGTGCTATAATGCTTTTAACAGGAACTAAAAGCCATTAGTAAATAACTAATATTGGGTCATATTGTTCCGATGTTAGAGAGAAGGAACTTAATGAAATTATGGGAATATGTTGATAAAAATGTTCGCCTTATTTTAGAAGATGGGACCTCCATCAAGGGTAGGGTGGTTGATTGGTTTGACGGTTATGATTTAGATGGTCCTGACGAAATAGTTATAGGTGATCGCTCATATCCTGAAGATATTATCAAGAAAATCAAAATTATTAGTGCTTAGTTCAACCTAGGCGATTTTATCGACTAACTATAAAAAGTATAAGAACTATCGAAAAAATAGCAGAGAGGAAAATAAATGAGTAAACAGCTTTGGAAGTATCTTCGATCAAGGGTTCAGATAGTCACTAATTGCGATAAGATAATCAAGGGACGTGTCATAGACTTTGTTGACGAAATGGACAATGATGAGCAAGATGAAATCACTATTCTCATTGCTAATCCTAGTCCAGATGAAGCTACTGAAATTTCTCTCTTTGAGAGTGAGATTGTCTCGATTAAAACAATCTCATAGGACTTAGAACAATCTAGGTGCTTTTACCTGCCTTATTTGAAAGAAAACACTATGGAAAAGGATTTAGTTTATATGGCAATATTAGATGATTTACAAGAGTTATATGACAATGGTTGGGATGCCTCTTTTGATTATAATGGTCAAGTATGTGGGATTTTTCCTAATTCTGTTCATGATATTGTAGTGGTGATTGGAGATAAGGAATACCAGGTATCATCATTCATTGATCTGATTTCTCTAAAAATTGACGATAACACTTTAGTAGAAATTATGGATGGAATTGAAGTGCAGTATTATTAAAATAAAAATCATCTTTGATGAATGAACTGCACCCCAAAAATTAGATTTTGTCTGTTAAATTTTTGGAACGTAGCTCAATATGCTACAACGTTCTTATTAGGAGGGGAAGGGTAATGGGTTATAGTCAACAAGTATTAGACATGCTCCAGCAAACAGTCAGTGGTCAGATTGATAATTTTTGGGATTTTTCCTTTACGTTTAACGCTCTTTTTGGAGAAGATGCGGAATTTTCCGAGGCTTGGGATAATGAAAACTCTGAAATGTTTGACGCTCTCAATGACTTTGAGTTGATGATATTTTTAGAGGAACATGATCCAAGCGACAAACAAGGTTTTATCGATTTCTTAACACCTTACTACGAAAAAGCAAAGCAATTAGCCAATATTGAAAGGAATATTTAAATGACACTCTGGAAATTTAACCGTACAGATGTAATTATCACGTTAAAAAATGGCGCGGTAGTTAGAGGATTTGTAGAAGACTATTGTGACGCCTCTGACAATGACGAGGAGATTGACTCCTTGCTGGTAGATGTTGATGGAACTCTTTATGAATATTTTGAAGATGAAATCGTCAGCATCATAGAAAGCTAGTAGTGGGAATAGAATCTAAGGAAAAAATCTTGTTTGTTGAGATTGTTTTAGTTGGGATGGTCCTATATGAAAAAGGATGAAATTAAAAAATATTTAGACAAAGATCTTGAATTTAATTATAATAGCCGAGGTGCTTGCTTTTTATCGAGTATATGTGTAGTTGGTTATGATTATGAAGGTCAGCAGTTTGATACAATTGATGAAGCTATGGAAGCTAAAGTATTTGACGGGAAAAGCTTAGTAGATATATGGGATGAAGTTTTTCCACAAGTTTTTTAAAATGAAAAGCACCTTTGATGAACTGCACCCCAAAAGTTAGATTTTTTCTGTCTAACTTTTGGGGTGCAGTTCAAATGTATGAGATATTTTTAGTTTTGATTTAATTTCGATATTTTTCCGGAAAATACTTATTTTTCGGAAAGTCAAGATTTTGTTATTATTTATGATATACTGGTACCGTAATTATATCCTTACAGAGGTTAAGTAAGGGTTTCAGTACACGTCAATAGATGTCAAAATATTGATTTTAAGCGATTTTTGATTTTTGGAAACTCATTATATCGCACTACAAATCAATAAAAACTCTACCTTTTACTCTACCTTTTTTAGATAAATATATCATCTGGATATTGAAGTTAAGCCCTGCTATCATTTCGATGGCAGGGCTTTTTAATGTTTGGGACACTACCTTCTTATCTATATTTTGATGGAGCTGAAGTTGACATCTACAAAGTTTAATGTTAAAATACATTCAAAAATATATTTGAATGAGGTGCTTTATGGTTCAAAATGTTGTTACTTCAATAATCCTGTATTCTGGGACAGCCGTAGACTTACTTATTATCCTAATGTTATTTTTTGCCAAAAGAAAAAGCAGAAAAGACATCATTAACATCTATTTAGGACAATTTCTAGGCTCTGTTAGTCTAATATTGCTAAGTTTACTTTTTGCATTTGTCTTAAATTATATTCCTAGTAAAGAGATTTTAGGTTTGCTCGGTTTGATTCCAATTTTCCTAGGACTCAAAGTTTTGCTTTTAGGAGATTCTGATGGAGAAGCTATTGCAAAAGATGGTTTGCGCAAAGATAATAAAAACCTGATTTTTCTAGTCGCTATGATTACTTTTGCAAGTTGTGGTGCTGACAATATTGGTGTTTTTGTCCCATATTTTATTACCTTAAATTTAGCGAATTTGATAGTGGCTTTACTTACCTTTCTAGTCATGATTTATCTCTTGGTTTTTTCTGCCCAAAAATTGGCACAAGTCCCTTCTGTTGGAGAAACTTTGGAAAAATATAGCAGATGGTTTATTGCCGTTGTTTATTTAGGACTGGGGATGTATATCCTGATTGAAAACAACAGCTTTAACATGCTAAGGACTGTGTTCGGCTAGGAGAAAAAATTATGAAAAAAGATAGTATCTGCCAAGTGAATATTATAAATCAGCAAAATGTTACAACCGCAACGAACTACCTTGAAAAGGAAAAAGTCCAAAAATCACTTCGTATTTTATCAAAGTTTACCGATAATAAACAGATAAATATCATCTTTTATCTCCTTGCTGTTGAAGAACTCTGTGTCTGTGATATAGCCTGTTTACTAAATCTCAGTATGGCATCTGCCTCCCACCATCTTCGTAAACTAGCCAATCAAAACATCTTGGATACTAGAAGAGAGGGGAAAATTATATATTATTTTATAAAAGATGAGGAAATCAAAGACTTTTTTAATCAACTAGGATAACAACTATTTTTACTACTTTATCATGATTATATATAGGACTTATCTATGAAATTTTTTGATAAAAATTACTCACATGAAAGACTACTCGTAGCAAATCTTTAAGAAAAAAGTATAATTTAAAGCAAAGCGACCTAGGTAATGCAGGTCAAGTTAGCCAAGTTTAAAAGGGAGAAATCTGAAAGAAAATGTATCTTTGATAGTAGTCATTTATTGTGAAATATGATATATTTATTGATTAGATGGATGAATATTTCTAAAGTTAAATAAAATATGACAGATACATGCTTTTTAGTGTATCTTGTTTGTACTCAAAATATGAAGTGACTATCCAATATTTAAGATTAATAAATATTATACGATGAGATAGAATACTACAAAATGAAAGGCAACGTAATCTGATGAAGAAAGATAGATTAATTGCATTGACAGATGCTGTTCTAGCAATTATTATGACCATTTTGATTTTAGAGTTAGAAAAACCAACGACACCAAGTCTTCAAGCTTTTTGGGATTTACGGCAAAATTTCTTTGCTTATTTTCTTTCCTTTTTCTGGTTGGGATCGTTATGGATGGCACTAAACACATTATGGGAAAAGGTTGAGAAAATTTCCTCAGAAATTATTTGGTGGAATTTGTTTCTACTCTTGGAGCGGCAGGAGTTCTCTTTGGAGAATTTCATGCCATCCAAGATACCAGTCTGAATGATGTGGTGGACCGGATCTATATAAATGTCAAGGATTTACCGTTTCAGTCCTTGGGAGCTTTAGCTAATATCCTGTCTGATGTTAAGAAGGGACTGATTCAAGACAGTCATATCTGGTCTTTCTTCCAGTCATTTTTCAAACAATATCAGTTGATAATCAGCTTAAATCAGATCTATCAGTTTGTCTATCTTTCTCTGATGGAGATCATGTCCTATCTTCACTTTGATTATTGGAAAAAACGGCTCGGTCAGGAGCTAGTATGAATAAGGAGAACAAATGAGACGTTTAAAAATGTTATGGCATATTATACAGGTTACGGGTTTTACTCGGTTTGCTCTGAGTTTTGTGACCTTTGTTTTTGGGTCAGGAGGCGTGCTTTTCCTAGTTGAACCTGCTATCACAAATTACGGAGACGGTCTTTGGTATGCTTTTGTGACTTCGACGACTGTCGGCTACGGGGATCTCCTAGCTGTGACCTTGATTGGAAGGATTACCAGTGTCTTCTTGACGATTTATGGGCTCATATTTTTTGGCTGTTTATCAGCTGTTATTATTAATTATTATACCGATTTAAATAAGGAAAGAGGAGAGGACAAATGACTGCCAATTATTCAACACGGGAATACCGTGAGAAATTATACGATGACCTTCATGTTCGATTGAGAGATACAGCGATTTTGATGTGTGCAATTTTTATTGCCTCTATCGGTCTAAATATGAATTCAACAGCTGTTATTATTGGAGCCATGTTAATTTCACCTCTCATGACACCGATTGTTGGACTGGGATTCGGTTTAGCTATTTTTGATACGCGTTTAATCAAGCAATCTCTAGAGGTTTTATTGACTCAAGTGTTGGTCAGTTTGCTTGTCTCGACTCTGTATTTCTGGATTTCTCCCTTGTCTTATGCAAGTAGCGAGTTGATCGCACGAACCTCTCCAACCATTTGGGATGTTCTCATTGCTATTGCTGGTGGGATTGCTGGTGTGATCGGTTCAAGGAAAAAAGAAGCAAACAATATCGTGCCAGGAGTAGCCATTGCTACAGCTTTGATGCCGCCTATCTGTACTGCTGGCTATGGTTTAGCTAATGGGAATGTACGATTTTTATTGGGGGCTCTCTATCTTTTCTTGATCAACTGTGTCTTTATCATGCTAGCCAACATTGTTGGAACAAGAATTTTGATGAGAAAATCTCCTTTAACTTCATTTAAAGAGCTGAGCATTAAAATGAGAATTGGCTTGATTTCTTTGATTGTATTGTTGATTCTTCCAGCTAGCTATTCGGCAGTTACTCTGACAATAGAACAAGCGCGCAAAGAAGGGATCAAACAGTTTGTAGGAAAAGAGTTCGCCAATTATACGGTTATTAATCAAGTCTACAAGTCAAGTAACAATGAATTGGTCTTGACGGTTGTTGGAGATCCGATTTCAGAAGAAGAATTAGAAACACTCCACCAAAAACAAGCCTCTTACGGTATTCAATCTGTTCAATTGAAAGTGAATCAAGTTCAGAACTCGCCAACATTAGATAGTGAAGCGACCAAGGAATTTTATGAAAACATTGACAAGTATATTGATCAAAAACTCTCTGAAAAAGATTCACAAAACGATCTCGTAAAAGAAAATGAAGCAGACAAGGATTGAGGACAATGAACTGAATCGGTTTTTACGCCGTGTTTTTCTTGTATCTTCCTCTTTCTTACTTATAGCAGGTTGTTTTTGCTTGAATAAGAAATAAATTAGAAGTTCTATCATCTAAGAAAAATGATGAAAAAAATCATTTAACTAATGGTGTGAACGTTTAGTGTTTATCAGCTCCATTCTCTGTAATTTTGGGGGTAAAATCCACACCATTTAGATAAAATTAGTTGAATTTGATTGGAAAAACGCTTTTATAAAAGCGGAGAAAAGTCTTGATATTACGCTGTTTTTAGTCCAACTGAAATTCATACTTTCCAAACCAGGTCTTAAGAAAAAAGGTAGAGAAAAAGGTAGAGTTTGGATTGAAATACAGTGCAATATATCGCATTTGGCAAAAAGAAAAAACGCTTTAAATCAGCGTTTTTCTTATGTATTGATTCGTATTGAACCCCTACTTAACTTCTGTAAACACTACGTGTTTGCGAAGTTTTGGTGAGTATTTCTTCAATTGAAGACGGTCTGGAGTGTTACGTTTGTTTTTAGAAGTAAGGTACAAGCGTTCACCAGATTCTTTGTGTTCAAGTGTGATATTTACGCGCATGGTATCTCCCTTCTATTATTCAGCTGATGCAGCTTTAGCGATTTTACGTCCTTTGTAGTATCCTTTAAGTGATACACGGTGAGAACGTGAGTAATCTCCAGTAGTTTCGTCAAAGTTTACAGATGGAGCTGTTACTTTGTAGTGGGTACGACGTTTGTTTTTCTTCGCTTTTGAAGTGCGACGTGCAGGTACTGCCATTTTGATTTCTCCTTTTAAGATATAATTCAGTTAGGTTTGATTTTCATCAACTTTAATAGTATATCAAAACTTTTTTGTAAAGTAAAGTTACTTGACAAAAAAAAGATGAAAAAATTCTCCTGTCCGATCTAGCAGACAGGAGAAGGTGTTAAATATCAATCTCAAATGGTTCGTCAATGGTTTCTGATACGTATTTTCCGTCTTTCTTCCGTTGCTTGACACACTCTGTAAGGAGATATTCGATTTGCCCATTGACTGAACGAAAGTCGTCTTCTGCCCATGATGCGAGTGCAGCGTATAACTTTGTTGAGAGTCGAAGGGGAATCTGCTTTTTTTTAGCTTCAGCCATCTTTAGTAAAGACTTCCTGCGTTGACAATTGGTTGTGCATCATGATTGCCACAGAGAACGACTAGGAGATTTGAAACCATGGCAGCTTTTCGTTCTTCGTCAAGTTCTACCAATTCTCCTTCATTGAGACGTTCTAGTGCCATTTCAACCATTCCCACAGCGCCGTCTACAATCATCTTACGGGCATCAATAATGGCAGATGCTTGTTGGCGTTGAAGCATAACAGCTGCAATTTCTGGTGCATAAGCTAGATAAGTGATACGTGCTTCAAGGATTTCCAAGCCAGCATCTTCTACGCGACTTTGGATTTCTTCACGAATACGGTTAGCTACAATTTCACTAGAGCCACGGAGACTACCTTCATCTGCTTGTCCATCCCCTGTAGTATCTACATTAGGAGACACATCGTAAGGATAGATGCGGACAATATTACGAAGGGCGCTATCACACTGCAATGAGAGATATTCTTTATAGTTATCAACGTTGAAGACTGCTTTGGCTGTATCGACAACTCTCCAAGTTACCGCAATTCCAATTTCAACAGGGTTACCTAAGCAATCGTTAATCTTTTGACGGGAATTGCTCAAAGTCATAACTTTGAGGGAAATCTGTTTCTTGCCAATTTCAAGGTTTACATCATTGCCATTTGATGATTTCATTCCTGAAAAAGGAGATTTTGTGCTAACGTCCCCACTTTGTCCAAGTCGAGTGTGGTTTGCAGGGTTAACTGCTATGCTGAAGGGATTGACAAAGTAAAAACCAGGTTCTTTGATGGTACCTGTATAGTTACCAAAGAGTGTCAGAACCAGAGCTTCCTGAGGTTTGACAACTTTTAAACCAGCATGAGCTAGGCCTGCAATTAAGCTTAATAAAAGTCCGATAATAATTCCAAAAACGTTTTCCAAACCAGCACCGATTACAAATATAAAAATGCCAAGTACGAGTGCCAACTCGATAAGTATCAAGGCTACTACACCATTTGGTTTTGAATTGATTAGTTTTTCAGTCATAAGAATGACCTCCTGTTATATGATATCTAAATGATATCGCTTTAATTTATAAAGTCAAGAAATAAATGTAACATTATTAAAGAAAATATTACTGTATAGAATTTTCTGAAAATTCAAGAATTTTCTTCTGTTCATTGCCTTTAAAATGTGCTATAATAGTAAAAACTGAAACGGGAGGGATAAGATGACTGAATTAGATAAACGTCACCGCAGTAGCATTTATGACAGCATGGTTAAATCACCAAACCGTGCCATGCTTCGTGCGACTGGTATGACAGATAAGGACTTTGAAACACCGATTGTGGGAGTGATTTCGACTTGGGCGGAAAATACGCCATGTAACATCCACTTGCATGATTTCGGGAAATTAGCTAAAGAAGGTGTCAAATCTGCAGGTGCTTGGCCTGTACAGTTTGGAACCATTACCGTAGCGGACGGGATTGCCATGGGAACGCCTGGTATGCGTTTCTCTCTAACATCTCGTGATATCATTGCGGACTCTATCGAGGCGGCGATGGGTGGTCACAACGTCGATGCCTTCGTTGCTATCGGTGGCTGTGACAAGAACATGCCTGGTTCTATGATTGCTATTGCCAACATGGATATTCCAGCTATTTTCGCCTATGGTGGTACTATTGCACCGGGAAATCTTGATGGCAAAGACATTGACTTGGTTTCTGTCTTTGAGGGAATCGGAAAATGGAACCACGGTGATATGACAGCTGAGGACGTGAAACGTCTTGAATGTAATGCCTGTCCTGGCCCTGGTGGTTGTGGTGGTATGTACACAGCTAATACCATGGCGACTGCTATCGAAGTTCTCGGTATGAGTTTGCCAGGATCTTCATCTCACCCAGCTGAATCAGCTGACAAGAAAGAAGATATCGAAGCAGCAGGACGAGCTGTTGTCAAGATGCTGGAGCTTGGTCTCAAACCATCAGATATCTTGACTCGTGAAGCTTTTGAAGATGCCATCACTGTAACGATGGCTCTCGGTGGTTCTACAAATGCCACTCTTCACTTGCTTGCCATTGCCCATGCGGCTAATGTTGACTTGTCACTTGAGGACTTCAATACGATCCAAGAACGTGTGCCTCACTTGGCCGACTTGAAACCATCTGGTCAGTATGTCTTCCAAGACCTCTACGAAGTCGGTGGTGTGCCAGCGGTTATGAAATACCTCTTGGCAAATGGTTTCCTTCATGGCGACCGCATCACATGTACTGGTAAGACAGTCGCTGAAAACTTGGCTGACTTTGCAGACCTTACACCAGGCCAAAAAGTCATTATGCCACTTGAAAATCCAAAACGTGCAGACGGTCCGCTTATCATCTTGAATGGGAACCTTGCCCCTGATGGTGCGGTTGCTAAAGTATCAGGTGTGAAAGTGCGTCGCCACGTTGGACCAGCTAAGGTCTTTGACTCAGAAGAAGATGCTATCCAGGCTGTTCTGACAGATGAAATCGTTGATGGCGATGTAGTTGTTGTCCGTTTCGTTGGGCCTAAGGGTGGTCCTGGTATGCCTGAGATGCTATCCCTTTCATCCATGATCGTTGGTAAAGGTCAAGGAGACAAGGTTGCCCTCTTGACGGATGGACGCTTCTCTGGTGGTACTTATGGTCTGGTTGTCGGACATATCGCTCCTGAAGCTCAGGATGGTGGACCGATTGCTTACCTCCGTACAGGTGATATCGTTACGGTTGACCAAGATACCAAAGAAATTTCCATGGCCGTATCAGAAGAAGAACTTGAAAAACGCAAGGCAGAAACAACATTGCCACCTCTTTACAGCCGTGGTGTTCTCGGTAAATATGCCCATATCGTATCATCTGCTTCACGCGGAGCCGTGACAGACTTCTGGAATATGGACAAGTCAGGTAAAAAGTAAACTCAAAAAGCAAGCCAAAAATGGGATTTTATTCTTTAAAAGAATAACGGCATAATCGGATTGATTTCCGGCTATGCCGTTTTCCCTTTTGTATTAGGTATATGGACTTCCCTAATGTAGTTCAAATGAATAATAGTTTGCTTTTTGTTCTTGTTCCAGGAACCTTTTTTATTTTCATATCCACTATTTTCGCAACGAAAGTGCGGATGATCTCAGTAGTCTGATCCATGATGTCTATGAAGTTATGCACAATATCAAAAATTAATTCACGTTCAACTGTTGCTCTTGGCAGGTAGTGATAAAAGTTTTGAGTTCAGTCTTACGACTTTCAGGTTGATTCGGTTCTTTTTCAGCTAATTTTGTAAGCAACATTATCTATATAGAGTCATTCTATATGAATATCAAGCTTTTAAATTCCTGCATCCATCAACATGAGCTCCTGTGGCAGTTTTTCGTACAGCGTCTATTCCTCCTTTCCGAGGACCATCTTGCTATTTCCCTCTATAAGATGGGCTTGATAAAACAAAAAATCTGACGTTTTTTGAAAAAAGATTTAGAAAATGAGAAATCCTACTGAATACATTTATCAGTAGTTTTTTGTTTTTAGCCATTTTTAGTAGTTATTAGTAATAAAACACTATATATTGTAATAAAGCTAATTGTTTTTTAGACTAATCTATGATAAAATGATTAGAAATTAAGGAGGTACCCGATGAACAACGAAGAAAAATGGGCATCAATGGAGGAACTTTGTAAGCATCTTGGTCTAAGCAGAGATACTGTAAAAAAGATGATTCACACGCAGAATCTTCCTGCCTATAAAATAGAAAGAAAATGGAAATTTAAGATTAGCGAAGTTGATTCGTGGATTCGAAAAAACAATCGAATTACCGATGCAGAATAACGAGGTATTCAATATGATAAAAACAATTGATTTATTTGCAGGTGCAGGAGGATTAAGTCTTGGATTTCTTATGACCGGAAAATATCAGATTGTTGCTGCTGCGGAAATTAATAAAAATGCACGAGAAACTTATAAGACTAACATTACAAAAGATAATGATAACTTTGAATTTATAGAAAATGTTATTGATTATGATTTTTCAACCCTAAACTCAAGATTTGAAAACTCAATTGATGTTGTAATAGGCGGACCTCCTTGTCAAGGATTTTCAAATGCTAATAGGCAAAAAAATCATTTGATTAGCATGAATAACAGCTTAGTTAAAGAATACTTCAGAGCTATCCGACAAATTCGTCCGAAAGCTTTTGTTATGGAAAATGTTAGCATGCTTGAGTCAGAAACCCACAGATTTTATGAATCCCGCAAAGATAACGATGAAATAGACTCACTTATCGCAAATGGATATGATATCCCAAAAAGAATGGATACATTAGTACTATCAAAAGTTTCGTTTGATGGTATAGATATGTGTAGACTACCTGAGTCCGACTTGAGAGAAATATTTATTCCGAAACAGTTAACACATCTTTTATCTGTATTGCAAAAAAATATCAATAATCCAAGAAGACTGCCAAACTTTCTTTTAAAAAATAAAGCTACAATTGAAAAACTAATTAATTCATATATCTGTAGCGAAGATTTTGCTAATTCAACAGCAAAGCAACAAATAATATCAAAATTAGAAACAATAAAATGTGAGTTAGAGAATAGCCGTCCTGAAAAAGCATCTGAGGAATTGGACTACATAGTCGGTTTACAAAAGCTGATAAAGTCCATTTCAGAAATAACCGAAAACGAATTAATTGGGAATTATGAATATTCCGCTGAAGATGGTTTGCGTTTTATAGTTAATTCATATTCTGTTATTGATTATATTAATGCGATTCTTGGAGACGAATATATTCAAAAAGGTAATGTATTTAATGCCAAATGGTTTGGTGTCCCACAGGAACGTCGAAGGTATATAGTTGTAGGAATAAGACGCGATATATACATAGACAAAGATATTGATTTGATTTTGCCAAATGAAACTATAGCCAATAAAATTCCTACTGTAGGTGAGGCAATTTTAGATCTTTCGAATTATGAGGTTGGCTATAAACTACACTATACTCCAATCCCTTATGTAGAAAAAAAAGGTATAAGTAGCTATGCTCGCTCTATGCGCAAGGGTAGTAAGAGTGTTAAAAACCATATAACAACGAAAAGCACAGATAAAGCATTAGAGCGTTTCAAGAAAATTAAACAAGGAAAGAATTTCCACAGTCTTGGTATTGAAGATAAGGATACATATTCAAAACCCGAAAGGACACAGAACACAATATATTTGAGGCTTGACCCAAATAAACCTAGTGGAACAGTGGTAAATGTTCGTAAATCCATGTGGATACATCCAATACTGGATAGAGCAATAACTGTCAGAGAAGCAGCAAGACTTCAGTCTTTCCCTGATTCCTTCGAGTTTATTGGCACTAAAGATTCCCAATATCAGCAAGTTGGAAACGCCGTGCCACCACTATTAGCCAAAGGAATTGCAGATTTAATCTTTAAATATTTACAATAATTAAACAATAATAAAAAATACCGCGATTTTCACTGAATATTTCGTGGTATTTTTTTATTATTTGCTTTCGTAATAATTATTAATAAATATATTTGTAATATATTTAGAATATATTGCAAATATTGTTGACTATATAAAATATAAATGATATACTTTAGGTAACATACGAAAAATGGAGGTTCCCATTATGGGCAAAAAACAGGAAACTAAACGTGAGAAGTTTATTAGGCTTGCTGAAGCACGTACTAACAAAATAATTGATATGCTACAACTTCTTGGTAACTGCTCGAATTTAAGCACATATGATTACACTCAACAAGATGTTGATAAAATATTTGCTGCAATCGAATCCGAAGTTCGTGAAACTAAGAAAAAATTCAACAAATCAGAGAGCAAAAAAGGTTCTCGTTTTACATTAGATTAAGGAGGAACTTCCATGGTTTTTACTTCAATACCACAAAATTACAGAAATAATGTAGACTGGATCCTAGGCGCATACACTGATGCAGGTGTAACCTTCCCGAATGGTTTTCAAAAGGATGCGATTCAGAATGCTGTTGGTGCAAGACCAACAAAAAATTGGAAAAATTGGAGATGTGATATTTCTTTAATTGAAAATGACCGGGGCAGATATGTTGTCGTCGAGGACTCTGGAACCGTGGGTTTGACTGGAAATAATACTCCCGCTGAACAGATTAATGAACTGATGGCAGAAGGTAAAGTTCTACCTCCAGAGGAACGGCTTTCGCGTTTCACCTCAATGTTTAATTCCGGTGGTAATACTACTGGAGGTGGCCTTTTTGGTGCTGGTAAGAGTGTTTACTCTGTTGCTTCTAAAACCTATACTTATTATTATGATTCACTCCGTGAAGATGGAATGTATGTATCAAATGTCAATAAAGGTGGCCAAGTTAATTCTATCGCTTATGAAGGATCTGAAGCCAAAAAATATATTAAAGAGAACACAGGTTTAGACGAGAAGAAAACCGTTGGTACTCGAATCATAATTGAAAAACCAAAAGACGAATTGGTTGAATCCATAACAAGTGGAGAACTCGTTCCACTTATCCAAGAGTCCTGGTGGTTAATTATTGAGCGTTTGCCAGCAGGCTCTGCTATTACTGTAAATAATGTTCCTATTACAGTTCCTGATGATATTAAAAAAACACGACGAGCGTATGAATTGCAAAAACCAGAAAGTTATTCTCAGGGGTATAAAGTCAAGCACTTCGGATTATATGTCTTCGAAGATGGCGGAAATATATGGTCTGGACTCTCTTATTATCGCAAGGGAATGAAAATTGGCGAGATTGACATCAAGGATATTCCTAAAGATGTTGAAGGAAAATTTTGGGGATATGTAGAGGTAGATGAGCTTTGGGAAGATGAACTCTCTGATATTGAGGATAAGGTTCATTTCGGTGTGAGTAAGGGAAAGAAACATACTAATACTTATCAGAATTTGAAGAACTACTGCAATAATAAATTCCACGAAAACATGGTTAAATGGGGATTCATAAAGGATAATAAGACTGAAGATAAAAAACTTAATGATGAATTGCAATCAATCGCAGAAGAACTTCAAGATCTATTTGATAACCTTGAATTTGAAAATCTTGGCACAGGTCCACAAAAGCCTGATTTTGATGTTCGTTGGCAAGATATTCGCTATCCTGTGGCAGAGACAGAAAAAGTTACATCCGGTGATGAAATTGCTTTTTCTGTTAGAATAAAGAATTCCTATACAACAGACAAGAAATTTGATTATAAAATTTTAGTGGTCGACCCTGAAAACCGTTCGGTTCTACATCAGATTGATGCCGGAGAGATAACAGTAAAAGCAAACACAGTACATCGTATGGATAAAATCCATACGGTTACGAAAAAGAATTCAAAGCAATATGCAGAAAATCGTATTGTTCTATCTGTTAAGGTTATTGGTAGTGGTAAAGAAAAGACAAAAGTTCTTCCGTATTTCTTTGACATAGATAAGCCAGATACCTCTCGTGAAACTGTTGGCTTGACACTGCATGAATGTTTGTTCCCTGTCCAAGGCAGTCGTCGTGTAAATTTTGGTGAAGCTGTTCGTAAAGTATGCTGGAAGATTGAGAATAAGCGAAATCACACATTAAATTATCGTTTGAATGTAAGCATCCACAAAGCAAATGCAAGTGATAAAACATGTCCTAAAATAGTTGACGTACTGTCACTTACAGGTATAATTCCTCCATTCGAAGATCAGATTACCCCTTATTTAGATGAGATTGTCTTTGATAAAGACACATACGAACCTTATCTTTCCGAAGGCACATTGGAACTTCGGGCAAGACTGATAGCAAATGAAGACGATCCAATCTATGAAAAGGGCGATAAAATAACTTCTTATCATTTTAAAATTTTCCTAAATATGGATGAAAAGAATGGAAAGAGAGAGTCGTTTAGGATCGAACTTTCCAAATCAAAAAATAATTTTGAGCGCTCGTGGCGAACTCCGGGAAATGATAGAAAAATCACTATAAATATTGAACATCCAGCATACAATAGTGTGGCTGATTATCCGGATTTTCGACATGATTATCTTCGCGAACAAATGTTGAAACAGTATGTTCTGCTCTATCTAGATGAAGGTAAATATGATATATTTGGAGATGGGTTTATTGGTCTTGAGCCACAAGAAGCTGCTGATAAAGTACTTCAGAAAGTGGAAAGTGTTTATTATGAAAGTCTTAAATAAGGGGAGTTTTTATGAAACACGTGGTATCATTGGATAAAGATGGTAATCTAGTATATAAGGGTCTACTTACCGCAAAAGAAATTGCCACTATAGATGAGATTAAAAATGCACTTGAACAAGAAATCCCTCAAATTGAAGCAGATCTAGAGGAGGTATATGGTAAAAGTGTGTTGTACAAATACAATCTGGGTAAATTTCTGGGAGAATTACTAACTAAATATAATATATCTGCTTCTGAACGCAAACAATTTTGGGATGAAATCAAAACATTTGCTACGAAAGAAAATCGTCGCAGAGATGAAAGTAAGAATGCTGAAACCCGTAGTTTCTATGGTCAGTGCTATAGATTGTCGCAATTTGATCAAGAAGTAGTAGAAAAACTTTCTTGGCGCCAATGGCAAGATATTCTTGATAGAGTTCTCAATAGAGAAGATGAAAGAATATTTGAGTGGATTAGAAATAAAAAAGAGAAAATCCGTGAAGATGACTGGCGTGAATTTGAAAAAGGCTTACACCTATATTTGAAAAGCAAGGATACATCGGTTTTTACGAATGATGAGCTGTTTGAAATATACGAATCGATTCTAAATATGAGTCAATATTGGCGTATTGCTTTTGATAAGTTCAAAAAAGATTTTCCCGACAGTGCAAAAATTAAATCCAAAGGACGTAGATCGAAGAAATATCAATCGACTTGTTTCCAACTTAAACGAGAACTACACAAGCCTCTCGATGACAGTATATTTGAAAAAGCATTTGAATTGGCAATGAGATAAATAACAACACAGACCATGCAGGAGCCAAAACTCTTGCATGGCCTTTACTTTATTACTCTTCGATCGTTAGCAGTGTCCTCGGTAAATACGCCCATATCGTATCATCCGCTTCTCGTGGAGCCGTGACAGACTTCTGGAATATGGACAAGTCAGGTAAAAAGTAAACTCATACTCTTCGAAAATCAAATTCAAACCACGTCAACGTCGCCTTGCCGTACTCAAGTACAGCCTGCGGCTAGTTTCCTAGTTTGCTCTTTGATTTTCATTGAGTATCAAAAAGCAAGCCATCCTCGGCTTGCTTCTTTTTATCTTCAAAAGTGATTTGCCTCATTAACGAGGTGGCAGTCCAAGGGCAATACGGCCGTAGCGACTGATTCGTGTGATCTTCCAGGCAGGCGACCAGGTAACTTCAACCTTGACGTCCTCGATACCTTCGATTTGTTTTAGACCTGCCACGATTTCGATAGGCAGGCTTTCGGCGCAATCGCAGGCAGTGTCGGTAAAGGTCATGACAATCTTACAGAGACCTGTTTCATCCAGATTGATTTCATAAATCAAGCCCAGATTGTAAACATCCAATTCCACATCTGTATCAAAAACCTTCTCTAGTTTTTCGATAATTTGGTCTTGTAAGGCCAAAGCGCGGTCATTGATTTTGATATCGTCTCTCATAACAGTCCCTCCACGTGATAAATATCCTCTATTTTCTCATAATTCTGACAATTTGGCAAGTTTTTGATGAATTTTCTGAAAAGACTCTCTTGAGATTTTCTACTCTCACTGTTTTAATCCCTTTATTTATGGTAAAATAAGACTATTAAGTTTAAAGAGGATTCCCTATGAAATTACAAAAACCTAAAGGAACACAGGATATTTTACCTGCTGAGTCTGCCAAGTGGCAGTATGTTGAGGGCTTTGCCCGTGAGATTTTCAAGCGCTATAACTATGCAGAAGTGCGCACGCCTATTTTTGAGCATTACGAGGTTATCAGTCGCTCTGTCGGAGACACAACCGATATCGTAACCAAGGAAATGTATGATTTCTATGACAAGGGTGATCGTCATATCACCCTTCGTCCAGAAGGAACTGCGCCCGTTGTCCGTTCCTATGTGGAAAATAAACTCTTCGCCCCAGAAGTGCAAAAGCCAAGTAAGTTCTACTATATGGGCCCTATGTTCCGTTATGAGCGTCCACAGGCAGGGCGTTTACGCCAGTTCCACCAGATTGGTGTCGAGTGTTTTGGCTCTAGCAATCCAGCTACCGATGTGGAAACCATCGCTATGGCAGCTCATTTCTTGAAAGAAATTGGCATCCAAGGTGTCAAATTACACCTTAATACTCTTGGAAATCCTGAGAGCCGTTCGGCTTACCGTCAAGCCTTGATCGACTATTTGACACCGCTCAAGGAGAGCTTGTCGAAGGATAGCCAACGTCGTTTGGAGGAAAATCCTCTCCGTGTCTTGGACTCTAAGGAAAAAGAAGACAAGGTGGCAGTGGAGAATGCGCCGTCTATCTTGGACTTCCTTGATGAAGAAAGCCAAGCTCATTTTGATGCCGTCCGTCAGATGTTGGAAAATCTGGGTGTAGACTATATCATCGATACCAATATGGTACGTGGTTTGGACTACTACAACCACACGATTTTCGAGTTCATCACTGAGATTGAGGGCAATGATTTGACAGTCTGTGCGGGTGGTCGCTACGATGGTTTGGTTGCCTACTTTGGTGGTCCCGAAACTGCTGGATTTGGTTTTGGACTTGGTGTAGAGCGTCTGCTCCTCATCCTTGAAAAGCAAGGTGTGGCCCTTCCTATAGAGAATGCTCTAGATGTTTATATCGCAGTCTTGGGTGAAGAAGCAAATATCAAGGCCTTGGAATTGGTACAAGCTCTTCGCCAACAAGGATTTAAAGCAGAGCGTGATTACCTCAACCGTAAACTCAAAGCTCAGTTCAAGTCAGCCGATGCCTTTGCGGCTAAGACCCTCATCACGCTAGGAGAGAGCGAAGTCGAAAGCGGACAAGTGACGGTTAAGAACAACCAAACACGAGAAGAAGTGGAAGTTACGCTCGATACAATCAGCCAAAATTTCTCTCAAGTCTTTGAAAAATTAGGATTTTAATGACAGATAAACTGGTCGGGATCTTACTCCCGACCGTTTTCTTTTGCAAAATGACAAAAATCTTAAACTTTTTGACAAATATATTTGTCAAAAATAAAAAGATATGTTACAATGAAATCAAGATAAGAACAAAGGAGAAAAAAGACATGCTAAAAAATCGTCTAAAAGAGCTTCGGGCTCGCGATGGCCTGAATCAAACAGAGCTGGCCAAACTAGCTGGCGTGTCCAGGCAAACCATCAGCTTGCTTGAGCGGGATGAGTACACGCCATCCATCGTCATTGCCCTGAAGATTGCTCAGATATTCAATGAACCAGTCGAGTCAGTCTTTCGCTTAGAGGAGGATGAGTGATGAACAAGTATAAAGTGATTTATTATCTATCTATAGTTGTGTTTATCGTGAATCTTTTGGCTATGATTGGAAGCCTATTTGGTTGGTTTACAATTGTTGAAAGTAAATACCTCTTCTGGATTAACATAGTTTTACTATTAGTCTTTAGATGGATAGAGAGAAAGATAAAGTTTAAAGAGATTGTAAAAGGAGAAAAGTTATGAAAGAGTTTTTAGCAGGTTTTCAAATCGATACTGAGCACAAAGAACTTGCGGGTGTTTGTGCAGGTTTAGGAAATTATTTTAACATTCAAGCCAATATCGTTCGTTTGGTGACAGTCTTGCTGTTTCTCTCTTCGACAGAGATTGGGATTATAACAGTAACTCTCTATGCCTATCTAGCAGGTTGGCTTGGCAATGAACCCTTGGGAGATGGAGCAAAAAAAGCTAGAAACCAAGCTATTCTCTTGTTTGCTGTTTGTTTGATTTTGGTGTCACTTGGAACAGAGGGCTTGACAGCTATTTATGAATCAGGTAAAGCCTTTGGTCAATGGTTGTCTGGCTTGTTTTAGGAGGAGGTTTAAAGATGGAAAAGAATCACATAATTTTTGCACTGAAACTTTTTATTACCGGAGCTTTATTAGGAATACTTGCCGGAGCTCTTGGAGTTAATCCTTTAAGTATCAATCAAGAGCAAGTAATCTCTGCCTTGTTCTCAATCTTTTTTGGTCTAGGGCTGATTACGGCAACTCTAACCTTTTATTTTATTAGAAAAAGCAATAAGGCCTATCAGAACTATCAAAGAGAAGAAGAGGACGAAGAAAACGAACAAGACTATCTTGCTATGTATCGTTTCTTGGATTATGGTACAGTGGCTTGGAATGTTTCCCAAATTAGTATGCTATTCTGTATGATTTTAGACTTAGGAAGATTCGGCATATCAGCAACATCCTTACTTTTGATAGTTGTAAGTATTTGGTCGGGTGTTTACTGCCTAAAAATCACTAGCAAGATTCGTAACTATAAACTTTCTGTTATGGCCACACCCAAGGAAGTTTTGGAATACCTGGATACTTATGATGAGGGAGAAAAACAGGCTGAGATGGAAGAAGCTTACTTGATCTTGTTCAAGGTCAATCAGCTCATCATACCAGGTATCTATATTGTTTTAGTAGTTCTATCTATGGTATTAGGACAAGTACAGTTGGTTGCTCTACTCGTAGCAGTTGTCATCCATTTGTACACGAATGTTGCACAGTTGCGAAAAACAAAACGTTATTTCAAATAGGAGTCTTTTATGAACTTACTTAAAAATCTTGGCTGGTTTTTGCTAGCTGTTCTATCCTTTTTCTTTGGCTATGGTCTGGTTCAGAGTATGGCTTTATCAGCGCTTGACCTAGGGGCTTCAATCTTTGGAGTCTTGCCACTTTATGTCGCCCTGTCAGGGGCCTATGTTTATGGAGTTTACAGATGGTATCAGACAGAAAAGGTTAGCATCCAGACGACGGTTTTTAATAGTTATATTTGGTTGCCAACTCTGGTTTTGCTAGTGGCGATTATAGCCCAGTTCTTTTTGCCAGAAGATCCGTCAGTCAATCAACAAATCGTATCACAACTGACAGTTGCTCAGCCTGTCTTTGGTTTCTTTATGGTGGTAGTCTTTGCTCCTCTGACGGAAGAACTCATCTTTAGAGGGATGCTGGCGCGTTATCTCTTTCCTAAGCAAAACAACAGTAAACAGACAGCTCTGTTTCTCCTCGTATCAAGTGCGCTTTTTGCCTTGATTCATTTTCCAGGAACTTTGCAACAGTTTTTAGTTTATGCTAGTCTGGGATTGAGTTTGGGACTGGCTTATGTGAGCCGAAAAGGTCTTCTTTATAGCATTTCTCTCCACGCTTTGAATAATTTAATCGGCTTTTTGATGATACTCATGCTATAATAGAGTCAGGAGGTCACATGAAACGAATAATTTTATTAGCAGTGATACAGGCGGTCGTTCTCTTCTTTGTCATCGGGGCACTTGCCTATGCCTTTAAAGGCGACTTCTTTTACAACTATCTAGCAGTTGTCTTTGCGCCTATTGCAGGTGTCTTGCGTTTTGCTTCGGCTTATGCGACGGAGATTGTTCTACCTAAAAAGGCAGCTGAGATTGCTGAAAAGCGTAAAAAAGGTTAAGAATCATAATCAGAGAATCCGATGACGTTTTCATCGGATTTTTTGTCTGTTTGTTTTGATTACTAAAGACAATCAAACTTTTCTGCTGATTTTCATGAAGAGCCTGCGCTTTTATGGTAAAATAGTAACAGAATAAAAGAGGAGAGAAAACATGAAACGTAGTATGTATGCTGGTCGTGTTCGTGAGGAACACATCGGACAAGAAATGACCTTGAAAGGATGGGTTGGTCGTCGTCGTGACCTAGGTGGTTTGATCTTTATCGACCTTCGTGACCGTGAAGGAATCATGCAGTTGGTTATCAACCCTGAAAAAGTCTCTGCAGAGGTCATGGCAACAGCTGAAAGCCTTCGTAGTGAGTTTGTCATCGAGGTGACTGGACAAGTCGCTGCGCGTGAGCAAGCTAATGATAAATTGCCGACTGGTGCAGTTGAGTTGAACGTGACAGCTTTGGCAGTGCTTAATACAGCCAAAACAACACCTTTTGAGATTAAAGATGGGATTGAGGCCAATGACGATACACGTTTGCGTTACCGTTACCTTGACCTTCGTCGTCCAGAAATGCTAGAAAACCTTAAGCTTCGTGCTAAGGTGACTCACTCTATCCGTAACTACTTGGATGAGTTGGAGTTTATCGATGTGGAGACGCCATTCCTTTCGAAGTCAACACCAGAAGGAGCGCGTGACTATTTGGTGCCATCTCGTGTCAATAAAGGGCATTTCTACGCTCTTCCTCAGAGCCCACAAATCACTAAACAGCTTTTGATGAATGCTGGGTTTGACCGTTACTACCAAATCGTTAAATGTTTCCGTGACGAGGATTTGCGTGGTGACCGTCAGCCTGAGTTTACTCAGGTCGACTTGGAAACGTCTTTCCTTACGGAGCAAGAGATCCAAGATATCACAGAAGGCTTGATTGCGCGCGTGATGAAAGAAACCAAAGGCATCGAAGTAACGCTTCCATTTCCTCGTATGAAGTATGATGACGCGATGGCTCTTTACGGTTCTGACAAACCTGATACTCGTTTTGATATGTTGCTTCAGGACTTGACAGAAGTGGTTAGAGGTGTTGATTTCAAAGTCTTTTCAGAAGCACCTGCCGTTAAAGCCATTGTAGTCAAAGGAGCTGCAGACAACTACTCACGTAAAGACATTGACAAGATGACTGAAGTAGCCAAACAATATGGTGCCAAAGGTCTTGCTTGGGTCAAAGTGGTTGATGGAGAATTAAATGGACCAGTTGCCAAGTTCTTAACTGGTATCCAAGCAGAATTGACTGCAGCACTTGGTCTTGAAGATAAGGACTTGGTTCTCTTTGTGGCGGATACGCTTGAGGTAGCCAATGCAACACTAGGCGCCCTTCGTGGACGTATTGCCAAAGAGCTGGGCTTGATTGATAATGATAAGTTCAACTTCCTTTGGGTGGTTGATTGGCCAATGTTTGAATGGTCTGAAGAAGAAGGTCGCTACATGAGCGCCCACCATCCATTTACTCTTCCACAGGAAGAAACAGCTCACGAATTAGAAGGTGATTTGGCTAAGGTTCGTGCCATTGCTTACGATATCGTCTTGAACGGTTATGAGCTTGGTGGTGGTAGTCTTCGTATCAACCAAAAAGACCTTCAAGAACGCATGTTCAAGGCTCTTGGTTTCTCAGCTGAAGAAGCAAATGACCAGTTTGGTTTCCTTCTTGAAGCCATGGACTATGGTTTCCCACCACACGGTGGATTGGCTATCGGTCTTGACCGATTTGTGATGCTCTTAGCAGGGGAAGAGAATATTCGTGAAGTCATTGCCTTTCCTAAGAACAACAAGGCGACAGATCCAATGACACAAGCTCCATCAATAGTCGCTCTCAAACAACTAGAGGAACTCAGCTTACAAGTAGAAGAAGATGAAACAAGCAAAACGAATTAAGCGGTGGCGCTATTATTTGCGCCGCTTTGCTTATCAGATAAAAATCTTACGAGTTTTACAAAGTATCTCTCGGGAAAAATATGATGAGAAAGTATCGGCTTCTCTGGTTTATGGCTTTCTGTCAGCAGTAGCAGTCAATTTCTTTTTTCAACCAGGGCACGTTTACTCCAGTGGTGCGACGGGTCTGGCACAGATTATCTCTGCCTTGAGTAATCACTGGTTTGGTTTTTACATTCCGATATCGCTAACCTTTTATGCTATCAATTTTCCGTTGATGATTTTGGCTTGGTATCAGATTGGGCATAAGTTTACAATCTTTACCTTCATCACAGTATCCATGAGTTCCCTCTTTATCCAGCTTGTACCGGTTGTGACCTTGACAGAGGATCCCATTATCAATGCCCTTTTTGGGGGTGTTGTCATGGGCTTGGGGATTGGTTTTGCGCTCCGTAACAATATTTCTAGCGGAGGTACAGATATCGTCAGTCTCACTATTCGAAAGAAAACGGGTAAGAATGTCGGTAGTATTTCTTTCTTGGTAAATGGAACCATCATGCTGATAGCAGGATTGACCTTTGGTTGGAAATACGCTCTCTACTCCATGATTACCATCTTTGTCTCCAGTCGTGTGACAGACGCGGTCTTTACCAAGCAAAAACGCATGCAGGCCATGATTGTGACCAATAATCCTGACAAGGTAATCGCAAAAATCCATAAAAAATTGCACCGCGGAGCAACCATGATCCACGATGCAGAAGGAACCTATAATCATGAGAGAAAAGCAGTCTTGATTACGGTTATCACACGAGCAGAGTTTAATGATTTTAAACACATCATGAAACAGATCGATCCGACAGCCTTTGTCTCTGTATCTGAAAATGTCCACATTCTCGGACGATTCGTAGAAACAGACAATTAATAATATTCAAAAGACCAGCCTTGGGGCTGGTCTTTATTTTTCGATAATTTTGTGTCCAATCAACTGGCGGTAACAAATCTGTTTATTGTTTTTAGCATCGTTGATAATCTGGAGAATGGTTTCAAAGGAAACGCGCCCAAGTTCCAGGCTATTGATGTCCACATAAGCTACGAGGTCAAGTCGAGGATTGACAGAGTCGAAACTCAAGACAGGAACAGTTAACTGATGCTTACTGATGTAGTCACAAACCCCTTCTGCAAGGAGACTGTCAGTTGTGATAATAGCGTCAATCTGTGGATCGTGATTGAACAGGAGTTCACTGAATTGATACCCTTTTTCTTCTAGAAATTCGTTTGCAAAGTAGGTTAAGTTGGTATCAATCGGAAGTTGGTGTTGTTTGAGTGCGGACTCATAGCCAGTTAGACGATCTTGTGTTACGAAGAGTCGCTTTGTCCCCCCGATGAAGGCAATTCGTTTACATCCTTTTTTGATGAAATACTCTGTCGCATCAAAGCCCGCCTGTACATTGTCATTATCAACAAGAGGGATAAAGGGTGAAGTGGATTTTCCGAGAATGAGGAAGGGGAACTGCTCATCAGCTACTAGCTTGACCAGAGGATCTTCTTCCTCGGCGTAGAGGAAAATCAAACCGTCAACACGCTTGCCATAAACCATCTGAGAAATCGCATTGAGACGTTCTTTCTCATCTTTCCCCGTTGCAATCTGAATAGCATAGTGGTTCTCAGATGCCACTTGGGCGATCCCTCGAAGGACAGATGGGAAGAAAGGATTTTGGTAAAAGGCATCCGAGTCGTCAGGGAGCACCAGGCCGATAACCTGAGTATAGCTACTTACCAAGCTACGAGCATTGAGGTTGGGATGGTAGTTGAGCTCCTTCATCGCCTTGCGAACTCGTTTTTTGGTTTCATCACTAATCGTTGATTTATTTTGAATGACGCGGGTAACAGTTGAAGGTGAGACACCTGCTGCTTTAGCCACATCTTTAATCGTCACGGGCATAAAAATCTCCTATTTATGATAATCTGGATCACGGAAATGTGTCTTGTAAAAAATAGTGACCAGATAAAGAACAAAAAGAATGTTTTGTACAGTGATAAGCGTTGTCATATTTTGGCCCAAAAGTCCCAAAATAAGCGTAATCAGAGTGGGTAATCCTAAACAGTTCAAGATAAAATGGTAGCACTCTTTAAAAGTCCTAAATGAAAAGAGGCGTGATTTTTTGGTGATATAAAGGAGAAGACTAGCTCCAAGAGAGACAATGAAGAAATTCAATCCAAAGAGGAAGCTAGCACCAAGAACGAGAAAGAGACTGATATAGACCCGATTTTGTTGGTACCAATCTTTAGAAATGGCCTGGGTTAGATCTTCCTTACTCTGGAAACTCTCCGTTTGAATTGCGTGGTAGCGAATGCGAGTTAGTTCCTTACTTTCCTTACTGATGACGAGTTCTTCCGTATCAAAATGAAGTTGCAAGTCCTTTGGAAATTCTTTGATTTGGCTCGGGCCAATCAAAAGAGAAGGCTGCTGATTCTTCGTACCTGAGTAGTTCAGCTTTCCATCAATGATTTGTGCATTCTCTGACAAGTCCATGATGGCTTCATCTGTCAGTGGAGTGTAGACATTATCGATAAAGGTATCCAGTGGATACGTTTCCTGTGAGCTGTTTTGAATGGCAATCGGAACCATAGACAAACTGATGAGGAAAATGCTCGTAAAGAGAAGCTGAAACCAGTTGAGACCGAAACGTTTTGATAGGGGCTTACGAAATCCCCAAATACTTGAAAAATATGAAAATGGATATGGAAGCATTTGTATCTTTCTAAAAGGTGTTTTCTATATGAGTATTATTATATAGAGAAATGTGCTTTATTTCAAGTCTAGGAGACAAATTGCTTGCTTCAAGAATAGTTTTATAGTCACAAGCTCTAATACTCAATGAAAATCAAAGAGCAAACTAGGAAGCTAGCCGTAGGCAGTACTTGAGTACGGCAAGGCGAAGCTGACGTGGTTTGAATTTGATTTTCGAAGAGTATAAAATGAAAAAGGGTGGCGGGGATAAATTATCCCTTGTCGCCACCACTTGTAAGTCCTGAAACAAAGTTCTTTTGTAGGAAGAAGAAGAGAATACAGATTGGAAGGGCGATGAGGATAGCACCTGCTGAGAAGTAGGCAATCTTCAAGTTTTTCACATTGCTGACAAAGGTCTGTAGACCAACGGCAACTGTAAAGTATTCTTTCTCACGAAGCAAGAAACTAGAGAGGATATAGTCTCCGAAAGGTCCCATGAAGGCCCAGAGCGCTTGTACTGCAACCATTGGACGAACGAGTGGGAGAACAATTTGCCAGAAGCGACGGAAGTGTCCTGCACCATCTAGTTTTGCTGATTCATCAAGAGACATTGGTACTGTGTCGAAGTAACCTTTCATCAACCAAGCGTTCATTGGGATACCACCACCGACATATAGGAAGATGAGGAACCAGCTATGGTTAAGGGCGTTCAACATAAGGGCCATAACGAAGAAGGCTGTCAAAGCGGCCATAGTTGGCACCATTTGGATGATCAAGAAGAAGACCAAACTTTGTTTACGAGCCAAGAAGTTGTAACGGCTGTAGGCGTAACCAGCAAGTACGATGATACTTGTTTGAACAGCCATTGTAATCAAGGCGATGATCAAGGTATTGAGATACCAAGTGCCGTATAAGGTTTCAGTGAAGAGTCCTTTAAAGTTATCAAAACTAAAATCGACGTTACCATCTAGTTTAAAGGCTACCACGTTACCAGACTTGAAGGCTGACATAATGGTGATCAAAAGTGGATAGATAATCACGATTGATAAGCCAATCAAGTAGAGGTAAGTGAGGGTTTGAGTCAGTCTACGTTTGAGTTTGATTGAGTTATTCATCTTAGACGTCCTCCATATCAAATGCGTGTAGTTTCTTGAATGCAATCATAGAGATAGAGATGACAATGATTGAGATAATCAAGGTAACAGCTGCCGCCATAGAGTATTGAGGAGATGTACCTGTTGTCAAACGATAAATCCATGAGATCAAGATATCAGTTGAACCGGCTCCACCACCAACGCTACCAGGACCTCCGCCGTTGAAGAGGTACATGATAGAGAAGTTGTTAAAGTTGAAGGTGTATTGGCTGATCAATGTTGGTGCCGCAACAGCCAAAATCATAGGGAAAGTGATGTTGCGGAATTTTTGCCAAGCATTGGCACCATCGATGTAAGCCGCTTCGTAGAGGTCGTTAGGAATCGACTGCAAGATACCCAAAGTCAAAACGTAGATGTATGGGAATCCTAGCCAACCTTGCATCATAATCAAGGCAATCTTAGTCCAAGTTGGGTCTGTTTTCCAAGGGATAAGCGCTCCGTCAAGGAAAGGAAGGACCTTAGCCAAGATAGGCAATACTTGAGTGTTGATCGCTCCGACACTATCGTTAAACATGTTTGAGAATGTCAAGATAGTGATGAAGGCTGGAACAGCCCAAGGAAGAAGGAAAATAACACCAAAGATACGTTTTCCTTTGATAAATGGTTGGTTAGCAATGATTGCTGTGAAGATACCAATCACAATCTGCAAAGTAGAAGCAGACAAGGCCCAGATGATGGTCCAAGAAAGAACCGCACCGAAGGCTGAACGGAAGGTACTTAAGCTCCAGATATTAGTGAAGTTCGTCAAGCCAACCCAGTCCAACAATTTGTTTGGTGGCAAGTGTTGGAAGTCATAGTTGGTAAAGGCAATCATCAAGGTTACGATAACTGGGAAGATAATCGCAAATGTCATAGCGACGTAAGATGGGATGATCAAGAGGTAAGGGAAACCATTCTCATAAATACCTTTGATCATATCTTTAAAAGTACGTGGGACAGGAATTCCATTGTTAATACGTTTTGCGATTGTATGTGCATCTTTAATATTTGAGAAATAAAAGAGCACATAAACGACTACAAAGATTAAATGGAAGGCACCACGAATCAGCATAAAGAGGGAATTATCACGACCTGGCTTGTCACCAAGAGTGATCAAATTGTGCAATTCCGGCGCAGCAAGTGCTAGGAAATAAAGAACAAATACGATAGTTACACCAAGGAAGATAAAACCTTTTGCCTTTTGTTTATTGTAAATCTGTCCTAACCCAGGAATCACTGAAAGCAAGGCTGCTTTGCTAGGTTGTTGGTTTTCCATGAATACTCCTTTCATAGGATACGAGATTGAAGTTTGTCTCCAATCACTAGATAGGCAACTGCAATCATTCGTAAATTTATAAAATCAAAGGGGGATTTGTATTCTCCCCCCTTGTAACGAATTCAATTATTCACCAAATTTTTGTTTGATTGTTTCTTTGATCAATGTTACAGCATCGTTAGCAGCTGTCTTAGCATCTTTTTTACCACTTACAGCATCAAAGAGCATAGTTTTAGCTGGATCCCAAACTGCTGACATTTGAGAAATGTTTGGCATTGGTTGAGCGTTCTTGAACTGTTTGATAACAGCTGTTGTCAACTCATCGTTTTTACCTTCAGCGTATGAACGAGCTTCAGTGTTAGCTGGGATTTCGTTAGTTGCATCGTAGAATGCTTTTTGTTGTTCAGTTGAAACAAGGAAGTCTACAAATTTTTGTGCAGCTTCAAGGTTCTTAGTGCTTGATGGGATGATCCAAGCTTTACCACCACCGAATGGTGTGTATTCTTTACCATTTGGAAGAGTTGGAATAGTAGCAACACCGTAGTTTACTTTAGCATCTTTGAATGCTTGAGCTTTCCAAGGACCGTCGATGATAGCAGCTGTTTTACCTTCTTGGAATTGAGTTTGGATCAAGTTTGCAGCACCTTCAGTATCTTGCATACCTTTAGGCCATTTTTCATACCAAGATTTAGCGTAGTTGACACCAGTGATAGAACCGTCGTTTGCAAGACCGATGTCTTTAGCGTCTTTACCGTTTTGTCCGAATACGTAACCACCGTTACCAGCAAGAAGTCCATATGCGTAGTAGAAGTTTGTCCAGTCAGCTAGGAAGGCAGTAGTTTTGCCATCTTCACCAGCGAAAGCGTATTTGCTGTCTTTAGCAAGTTCTTCTAATTCAGCAAAAGTTTTTGGAGCTTCTTTTAGCAAGTCTTTGTTGTAGTACATAACAAGTGACTCAATAACGGCAGGAGCACCGTAAACTTTACCGTCAGCAGCTGTTACAAGAGATTTAGTCTTATCATCTGTTTTAGCGCCGTCGCTCAAAGTAACTTCTGAAAGTTGTCCGTCAGTACCAAGGCTACCTACGCGGTCGTATGGTGCCATCATAACGTCAGCAGCTTGACCTGATTGGTTGTCAAGAGAAAGTTTGTCAAGTCCACCAAGTTGGTCACCTGATTTGATGTTAACTTTTGTACCTGATTCTTTTTCATAAGCTGCAGCAACTTTTTCAGCGTAGGCTTTGTATTGGTCTTCAACGTAGAAAGTGATTTCTTTTGCTTCAGATGAGCTAGTATCAGCTGCTTTATCAGCAGTTTTGCTTCCGCAAGCTACCAAAAGTAAGCTAGCAAGAGTAGCAGTTCCGAGCACAGCAGCGCTCTTCATGAATTTAGATGACATAGTGTATTCCTCCTAAAGAATAACAAAAATAATTTAATGAGAAAACGCAAACGTTTTCTTTTACGAACTTAGTATAGCACAAATAGAAAACGGTTGCAAGCTTTTTTAGCAAAAATTTTAAAAAAATTTTAAGGTTTCAAACATTTGTTAAAGCCTATATATAGGAAAGAACTTAAAATGTTTGTTTTTTTTGAATTGAAAATATATTAGGAAAACGATTGCGTAAATTTGGCTCGATTTTTCAGAAAATAGAGCAGATATTGGGAATGAATTATCTTAAATCAGAAAATCTTTAAAATTTTTTCGCTTATTTCATAAAATATCAGTGGCAACAAGTTTTGTTTGATTAAAATAATTCAAAAAAATTTTTTAAAAACGCTTGCATTTGTTTTTGAAATGCGTTATACTTAAATTAACGCAAACGTTTGCGCCTTAATTGCGCAACGTTTTATAACAAACACATGAGGTGCTATTATGAAAAAACGTCAAAGTGGTGTGTTGATGCACATCTCTTCTCTGCCAGGAGCATACGGGATTGGATCATTTGGCCAGACTGCCTATGATTTCGTTGATTTCTTGGTTCGTACGAAGCAACGTTACTGGCAAATTCTCCCTCTTGGGACAACAAGTTATGGAGATTCTCCATACCAATCATTCTCAGCCTTTGCTGGGAATACGCATTTTATCGACCTTGATATCTTGGTAGAGCAAGGCTTGCTCGAAGCCAGTGATCTTAAAGGTGTTGACTTTGGTAGCGATGCATCTGAAGTTGACTATGCGAAGATTTATTACGCACGTCGTCCACTTTTAGAAAAAGCAGTGAAACGCTTCTTGGAAGTGGGTGATGTCAAAGATTTTGAGAAGTTTGCTAAAGACAACCAATCATGGCTCGAACTCTTCGCAGAATATATGGCTATCAAAGAGCATTTTGACAATCTTGCTTGGACAGAATGGCCTGATGCAGATGCTCGTGCTCGTAAAGCTTCAGCACTTGAAAGTTACCGTGAGAAATTGGTAGACAAGTTGGTTTACCACCGTGTGACTCAATACTTCTTCTTCCAACAATGGTTGAAATTGAAAGCCTATGCTAACGATAACCACATCGAAATTGTTGGGGACATGCCTATCTACGTAGCGGAAGATTCAAGCGACATGTGGGCAAATCCACATCTCTTTAAGACAGATGACAATGGTAAAGCAACTTGTATCGCAGGATGCCCACCAGATGAGTTTTCTGCCACTGGTCAGCTTTGGGGGAACCCAATCTATGACTGGGAAGCAATGGACAAAGACGGTTACAAATGGTGGATTGAACGTTTGCGCGAAAGCTTCAAGATCTACGATATCGTTCGTATCGACCACTTCCGCGGGTTCGAATCTTACTGGGAAATTCCTGCTGGTTCCGATACAGCAGCACCTGGTAAATGGGTGAAAGGTCCAGGCTACAAACTCTTCGCAGCCGTTAAGGAAGAGCTTGGTGAGCTAAACATCATCGCAGAAGACCTTGGTTTCATGACAGATGAAGTTATCGAGTTGCGCGAACGTACTGGCTTCCCAGGAATGAAGATTCTTCAATTCGCCTTCAATCCAGAAGACGAAAGTATCGATAGCCCACACTTGGCACCTGCTAACTCTGTTATGTACACAGGAACACACGATAACAATACAGTTCTTGGTTGGTACCGTAATGAGATCGATGATCCAACTCGTGAGTACATGGCGCGTTACACCAACCGTAAAGAGTATGAAACAGTGCCGCACGCAATGCTTCGTACAGTATTTTCATCAGTGAGCTTCATGGCTATTGCAACCATGCAAGACTTGCTAGAACTAGATGAGGCGGCTCGCATGAACTACCCATCTACTCTTGGTGGAAACTGGTCATGGCGTATGACAGCAGACCAACTCACACCAGCTGTTGAAGAAACTTTGCTTGACTTGACTACAATTTATCGCCGAATTAATGAAAATTTGGTAGAATTAAAGAAATAAGACAATATCAGGAGACACAAAAATGTTACCATTAAAAGAATTTGTACAAAAGCGTTACAATAAAACTATTGCAGAATGTAGCAATGAAGAGCTTTACCTTGCTCTTCTCAACTACAGCAAGCTTGCTAGCAGCCAAAAACCAGTCAACACTGGTAAGAAAAAAGTTTACTACATCTCAGCTGAGTTCTTGATTGGTAAACTCTTGTCAAACAACTTGATCAACCTTGGTCTTTACGACGATGTGAAAAAAGAACTTGCTGATGCCGGTAAAGAGTTGATCGAAATCGAAGAAGTAGAATTGGAACCATCACTTGGTAACGGTGGTTTGGGACGTTTGGCAGCCTGCTTTATCGACTCAATCGCTACACTTGGTTTGAATGGTGACGGTGTTGGTTTGAACTACCACTTCGGTCTTTTCCAACAAGTTCTTAAAAACAACCAACAAGAAACAATTCCTAACGCTTGGTTGACAGAGCAAAACTGGTTGGTTCGCTCAAGCCGTAGCTACCAAGTGCCATTTGCACACTTCACCTTGACATCTACTCTTTACGATATCGATGTACCTGGTTACAAGACAGCTACTAAAAACCGCTTGCGTTTGTTTGACTTGGATTCAGTTGATTCTTCTATCATCGAAGACGGTATCAACTTTGATAAGACAGACATCGCTCGCAACTTGACTCTCTTCCTTTACCCAGACGATAGCGACAAGCAAGGTGAATTGCTCCGTATCTTCCAACAATACTTCATGGTGTCAAACGGTGCGCAATTGATCATCGACGAAGCAATCGAAAAAGGAAGCAACTTGCATGACCTTGCAGACTACGCTGTTGTACAAATCAACGATACTCACCCATCAATGGTGATCCCTGAATTGATCCGTCTTTTGACTGCGCGTGGTATCGAACTTGATGAAGCAATCTCAATCGTACGCAGCATGACTGCCTACACTAACCACACAATCCTTGCTGAAGCTCTTGAAAAATGGCCTCTTGAATTCTTGCAAGAAGTGGTTCCTCACTTGGTACCAATCATCGAAGAATTGGACCGTCGTGTGAAGGCAGAATACAAAGATCCAGCTGTTCAAATCATCGATGAGAGTGGACGTGTCCACATGGCTCACATGGATATCCACTACGGATACAGCGTTAACGGGGTTGCAGCTCTTCACACTGAAATCTTGAAGAACTCAGAGTTGAAAGCTTTCTACGACATCTACCCAGAAAAATTCAACAACAAAACAAACGGTATCACATTCCGTCGTTGGCTCATGCATGCTAATCCAAGCTTGTCTCACTACTTGGATGAGATTCTTGGACATGGTTGGCACCATGAAGCAGATGAGCTTGAAAAACTCTTGTCATACGAAGACAAGGCTGCTGTCAAAGAAAAATTGGAAAGCATCAAGGCTCACAACAAACGTAAATTGGCTCGTCACTTGAAAGAACACCAAGGTGTAGAAATCAATACAAACTCTATCTTTGATATCCAAATCAAACGTCTTCACGAGTACAAACGCCAACAAATGAACGCTTTGTATGTCATCCACAAATACCTTGATATCAAGGCTGGTAACATCCCTGCTCGTCCAATCACAGTCTTCTTTGGTGGTAAAGCAGCTCCTGCCTACACAATTGCCCAAGACATCATTCACTTGATCCTTTGCTTGTCAGAAGTGATTGCAAATGATCCAGAAGTAGCTCCACACTTGCAAGTGGTTATGGTTGAAAACTACAACGTTACTGCAGCAAGCTTCCTCATCCCAGCATGTGATATCTCAGAACAAATCTCACTTGCTTCTAAAGAAGCTTCAGGTACTGGTAACATGAAATTCATGTTGAACGGAGCTTTGACTCTTGGTACTATGGACGGTGCTAACGTGGAAATCGCTGAGTTGGTTGGCGACGAAAACATCTATATCTTTGGTGAAGATTCAGAAACTGTTATCGACCTTTACGCAAAAGCAGCTTACAAATCAAGCGAATTCTATGCTCGTGAAGCTATCAAACCTTTGGTTGACTTCATTGTGAGCGATGCTGTTCTTGCAGTAGGTAAGAAAGAACGCTTGGAACGTCTTTACAACGAATTGATCAACAAAGACTGGTTCATGACTCTCCTTGACTTGGAAGACTACATTAAAGTCAAAGAGCAAATGCTTGCTGACTACGAAGACCGCGACGCATGGTTGGATAAAGTCATCGTTAACATTGCCAAAGCAGGATTCTTCTCATCTGACCGTACAATCGCTCAGTACAACGAAGATATCTGGCACTTGAACTAAGATACAAAATTTATACTAATCACTTTGTAAAAAAAGCGAATTTCAATTGAAATTCGCTTTTTTGAATGATGTGGATTTTAGCCAATCAGGTCTAAAAAGAGATAAATCATAGATACGTTGAAGTTTTAGAAATACTGCTTTTTACTGTATTTCAGTCTCATGATTCTTCGTAGTTGATGGCCTCGTATTTCTTGTATCCGCTTATAATTTGTATTATAATAGCATTGTGGTGAAGAAAGAAGGTGTTTTTATGTGGAAAAAATATTTTTCAAAATATAAATGGACTGATTTATTTTGGATACTATTTGTGGTTTTGTCATCACTCTCGATGGGGAATCGTACTCTTTTTCCACTTACCCATCAAGAAATCTCTTATCATGGGTGCTATTTGGGGATTACACTTGCCTCATTTCACTTATTATTCATTGATAAATTTGTCATTTCGAATCGAAAATAAATGGAGAGGTTAAAATTTTTTCCACTTTTCGGATAGACAGTTGAAAAATCGCGATTTAAACCCACACCTCAAGAAGAGGTGCGGGTTTTTGTCTTATCTGAAAGATTTGTTTACCGTACTTTCCCAACTAGAATCTCTGCTTCAATGGTAATCTCTGTCAGTTGGCTCCAGTCAATCTTGGTATGGTCAACGTGAAAGAGTAAGGGCGTCATGGCAAGCAGGGCTTGGCGTTGCTCAGCCGAGATAGGTTTTGTTAAGGAAGCAATCTGACTAGATTGGATGCTGAAATGTTCCTGGAAATGTTCTTTGATATCTTGGTTGGAATAATCCTTCTTTGTCAGCTGGTCCTGCACCATTTGACGGATTTCTTTGAGGTGATTTTCAGTTGGGATGACCTTGATCAAAATACCGTCTTTGGATAAAACGCGACGGAATTCCCCATAGTTGGCAGGCGAGAAGATATCAAGCAGGATATCCATGCTGGCGTCTTTTATAGGAAGACGAGCCAGGTCGCCGACAAACCAGTTGACCGCCCAGTTTGGTTCGCTCTTGGCAGCGATTTGAACGGAATCTTTTGAAATATCAAAGGCGTAAAAGGTTTTGTCAGAGTGACTTTCTTGGAGTTTACGAGAGTAGAAACCTTCGCCACAACCGATATCCAAGACTGTTTTTGCGGATGGATTAGTTGTTAGTAAGTCCGAGATACCTTCTAAAATAGCCTGATAAAAACCAGCTTCAAGAATTTGCTGGCGGTTTTGGAAGTTTTCCTTGTCGTAGTTGGCAGATTGCTTGATTTGCGGAGCCAAGTTGACATAGCCGAATTTTGCCAGATCAAAAGAATGGCGGTTGCTACACTTGAGGCTAGACTCTACCAAGGCCAGATTTTCTTGGCAGATAGGGCAGGAAAAGGCAGTCGCAGAAGCAAAACGCTGAAGTTTGGGTTTGAGGTTTGTATTCATAGTTTAAGTGTATCAAAAGAGGCAAATGAAAGCAACTTTAGAAATAAGTAGATGGGAGATTCAGTAGAAATAAAACTAATTCTCCAATTTATAGAATAAAATTGCTTTTATATCTAAATTTCTATATAATAATGATAAGGAGGAAATAAGTATGTTAAAAGAAGTATTAACCGTTGCAAAAGTTGCGAAAAAATCATCACTCTTTTTGGGTGGTGTCGCATTTGGTACCCTTGGTTTGAAAATCTTGGCAAGTAAGGAAGCTAAAAAAGGTTATTCTAAAGCTTTGGCTAAGGCTTACAAGTTGAAAGACGGGCTAGATGCATCTGTTTCTGTTGTGAAACAACATGGAGACGATGTCTTGCAAGATGCCAAATATTTGTACGAGCAAGAGAAAAAAGAAGAGCAATTAGATAGCCTTATAGGAGAATAATATGTCTTTTAAAGTGCTACATAGAGGATACCAACATATCCGACTATCATCTTCTTTTTCACTCACCTTGGATATTCAAGACTATCTTCGTTCCTTGGCGAGAGATGAAAAGGGGATTGAGTCTATCCAGTTTTACATGGATCAACAGCACTTTACTCTACGCATAAAAGAAGGCTTTTCTGTATTAGATAATGCAGAAGCCTTTTTAAAAAGAATTGATAAAGGGAAAGTTTCTGAGTTGATGACTCTTCCCATTCGTAGAGAAGAGAGTGCTTATTCTATTGTTTCAGGTGCAGCGATTAAGCGTGTACTTTTTCGTAGTTTTGTGCCGTATCCTATTCGCTATATATGGACTTGTTATCAGGCTTTGGGTTATATTAGAGAAGCCTATCAAACACTAGCGCGTAAGGAACTAACGATGGAAGTCTTGGACTGTTCGGCGATTTTATTGTCCTTGTTTATGAACCAATCCAAGACAGCTAGCAATATCATGTTTATGCTTGATTTGGGGAATCATTTAGATCAGTGGTCTTTGAAAAAAACTGCAACAGATTTAGAACAAAGCCTTCTTGCAAAAGAGAGCGACGTATTCTTAGTACAGGGCGATACGGTTGTTAGTATCAAGAGTTCCGATGTTCAAATAGGAGATGTCTTGGTCCTATCTCAAGGAAATGAAATTCTGTTTGATGGACAAGTAGTTTCAGGTTTAGGTATGGTCAACGAAAGTTCCTTGACGGGAGAGAGTTTTCCAGTTGAAAAAAGAGAGTCTGATTTGGTTTGTGCAAATACAGTATTAGAAACTGGAGAGTTACGCATTCGTGTAACCGATAATCAGATGAACAGCCGGATTTTACAACTGATTGAGTTAATGAAGAAATCTGAAGAAAACAAGAAAACGAAACAACGCTATTTCATCAAGATGGCGGATAAGGTCGTCAAATATAATTTCTTGGGGGCTGGGCTAACTTACCTATTAACAGGTTCTTTTTCTAAGGCTATTTCTTTCCTATTAGTCGATTTCTCCTGCGCTTTGAAAATCTCTACTCCTGTAGCTTATTTGACAGCTATCAAGGAGGGGTTGAACCGTGAAATGGTGATTAAGGATGGGGATGTTCTGGAGAAATATCTGGAAGTTGATACTTTCTTGTTTGATAAGACGGGAACAATCACAACTAGTTATCCTATAGTTGAAAAGGTGTTACCTTTTGGGGACTATAGTGAGGAAGATATTCTCAGAATCAGTGCCTGTCTTGAGGAACACATTTATCATCCTATTGCTAATGCCATCGTCAAGCAAGCTGAGATAGAGGGAATTGAACATGAGGAAATGCATGGGAAACTCCAATATATTGCAAGCAAGGGGATCAAATCTCATATAGATGGCCAACCAGTTCTTATTGGGAATTATGTCTTGATGCAGGATGAGCAGATTCATATCAGTTCAGAACAAAATGCTTTAATTGAAGAGTACAAGAGTCACTACAATCTCTTATTCTTGGCTTATCAGAATGAATTGATTGGAATGTTCTGCATTCATACTCCTTTGAGAAAAGAAGCAAAAGCAGCCTTGGAGAAACTTAAGGCACAAGGGAAAAAATTGATTCTGGCAACAGGGGACACCTTGGTTAGGACAGAGGAATTAGTCAAAGATTTGCCCTTTGATCAGGTCTATACAGACTTGAAACCTGATGGGAAATTTGAGTTAGTAGAGGAACTGCAGAAAGCAGGTCACACGATTTTGATGGTTGGAGATGGATTGAATGACTCAGCGGCTCTAACCCTATCAGATATCGGTGTGGTGATGAATGAGAGTGCAGATATTTCTAAGCAGATGAGCGATATCTTATTGTTAGATAATCGTTTGGATTTCTTCCAAGAGTTGGATTGGCTATCATCATCTTTGCAAACACTCATCAAGAAGAATATTCAAGATACCGTTGTCGTAAATAGTAGTTTGATTGGCTTTGGCTTGTTTAATTGGCTCAGTCCTTCAAACCTCTCTATCCTACATAATCTAACAACCTTACGCATAGTCCTGCGTAGCCTGTCTATTAAGGGATAGGTGGGGACTATTCACAGCAAAAAGGAGTTACCTTTCTCGAGGGTAACTCCTTTGTTTATAGGTAAATGTTTAACAATTTAGTAAGTCAACACAAAGTATTTCTTCTTCCCGCGGCGGATAACAGTGAGTTCGTTTTCTAACTTATCTGCGTCACTCAAGACATAGTCAAGGTCTTGGATACGGTCGCCGTTGACGTAGATAGCTCCGTTTTGGACGTCTTCACGGGCTTGGCGTTTTGAATTCACCACACCAGATGACACGAGGAGTTCCACGATATTGTGGTTTTCGTCTGCTTTTACTTGGTAGTTTGGCACTCCACGAAGTCCTTGTTTGAGTTCTTTGACAGAAAGGTTTTTGATGTTTCCAGCAAAGAGTTGCTCGGTGATGTTAAGGGCTTCTTTGTAAGCTTCTTCTCCGTGAACAAGAGTCACGACTTCACGAGCGAGGACCTTTTGTGCCAAGCGTTCGTGTGGAGCCGCTTCAAACTCTTTGCGGATGTCTTCAATCTCATCGAGTGACAAGAAGGTAAAGATTTTCAAGAAGCGAACAGCGTCAGCATCCATCACGTTCATCCAGAATTGGTACATTTCGTATGGAGAAGTCTTTTCAGGGTTAAGCCAAACTGCGTTTCCTTCTGACTTACCAAATTTCTTACCAGTTGCGTCTGTGATGAGTGGAACAGTGATCACGTGACCAGTCTTGTCAGCCTTACGACGAAGCAATTCGGTACCAGCTGTCATATTTCCCCACTGGTCAGAACCACCGATTTGCAGAGTAACATTGTAGTCTTGGTTAAGGACATAGAAGTCGTACCCTTGCATGATTTGGTAGGCAAACTCAGTGTAAGAAATCCCTGTCTCGATCCGTTTCTTCACAGATTCCTTACTCATCATGTAGTTGACAGTGAAGTATTTTCCGACGTCACGGAGGAAGTCAATGAAGCTGATACTGCCAAACCAGTCGTAGTTGTTGACCATGACAGCCTTATTTTCACCATTTTCAAAGTCAAGAAAACGAGAAAGTTGCCCTTGGATAGACTTGACCCAGCCCTCTACTGTGTCTTTTGTTTGGAGACTACGCTCAGCATCTTTGAAGGACGGATCTCCGATGAGACCTGTAGCACCGCCAACGAGCGCATATGGTTTATGACCTGCTAACTGCAAGCGACGACTGGTCAAGATTGCGACAAGGTGGCCGAGGTGAAGGCTATCAGCAGTTGGATCGTAGCCAGTATAATAAGAAACTTGACCTTCTTCTAGGGCTTTACGCAAAGCTTCTTCATCAGTCGTTTGAAAAATCAAACCACGCTCTTTTAGCTCATCAAAAATGTGCATGTGTCTTTTCTCCTTTATAAAATATTGTTTCTACCTATTGTATCACAAACTCGGACAATAGCCTAGTGGAATAGGGAAGAAAGTGGCTATTTTATTGAAAGTTTCCCTTTTATGGTATAATAGAGAAAGCGAGGACATTCATGAAAGAAAGAATTAATGAATTAAAAACAAAAATGCTGCATTTTTTCCAGCAGCTAATGCAACGAATTGCAAAATGGAAGAAAAGACTAGCAGAAAAACTGGCTAATAAGAAAACCGGTAAAAAGGGGACCTCTTCTGACAAAGTTGGAAGGGCAGGATCTAATTTTGCTAAGGTTTTGAGTGGGTTTAAAATAGTCTTTAACACTCTCTTTATCTTAGGTTTTATCGGTGGACTGTTTGGCGCTGGTGTAGCTATGGGTTATGGAGTCGCTCTATTTGACAAGGCTCAGGTGCCTCAAGCAGAAGAGTTGGTCAAGCAAGTGAAGGATATTGCCTCTATCTCAGAAATCACTTATTCTGACGGCAGTACCATTGCCTCGATCGAGGGTGATTTGTTGCGCACTTCAGTCGCTTCAGATGCTATCTCAGATAACCTTAAGAAAGCCATTGTTGCGACAGAGGACGAGCATTTCAATGAGCACAAGGGAGTTGTGCCTAAGGCCGTTATTCGTGCGACCTTGGGAACCTTTGTCGGTCTAGGCTCGTCTAGTGGTGGTTCGACCTTGACCCAGCAGGTCATCAAGCAACAAGTAGTGGGGGATGCTCCAACTCTAGCTCGTAAGGCTAAAGAGATTATTGATGCTCTTGCTTTAGAAAGGGCCATGGGTAAGGATGAGATTTTGACAACCTACCTTAACATAGCTCCTTTTGGTCGCAATCATAAAGGCCAAAATATTGCAGGTGCCCAGCAGGCTGCAGAAGGAATCTTTGGTGTCAATGCTTCGGATTTAACGGTCCCTCAAGCTGCCTTTATCGCAGGATTGCCACAGAGTCCAATCAGTTATTCTCCTTATGAATCTGATGGTAGCATGAAGAGTGATGAGGACATGGCTTTGGGAATTAAGCGTGCCAAGGATGTCCTCTACAATATGTACCGAACAGGGGCTCTAAGTCAGGAAGACTACGATAAGTACAAAGATTATGACTTTAAGAAAGACTTCCTACCATCAGGTAGTGTTAGTGGTACTTCGCGTGACTATCTCTACTATGCAACCTTGGCAGAAGCAACTGATCGTATGTATGACTACCTCGTCCAACGAGATAATGTTTCTGCGCAAGAATTAAAGAATGAGTCCATTCAGAAATCCTATCGTGATTTAGCCACTAAGGAAATTGAAAATGGTGGATATAAGATTACGACAACTATCAATAAAAATGTTCATGCTGCGATGCAAAATGCGGTTGCGACCTACGGCTATCTGCTAGATGATTCGACAGGCCAGCCTGAGGTGGGGAATGTCCTCATGGACAACCAAACGGGAGCTATCCTTGGATTTGTTGGTGGCCGTAATTATCAAGAAAATCAGAACAATCACGCTATTGATACCAAGCGTTCTCCTGCTTCGACTACTAAGCCGATATTGGCTTACAGTATTGCCATTGATCAAGGTCTGATGGGAAGTGCAAGTATCTTGTCAAACTATCCGACAAACTTTTCAAATGGGAATCCCATCATGTATGTCAATAGTCCTGGTACAGGCATGATGACATTGGGAGAAGCCCTTAACTACTCATGGAATATCCCAGCCTACTGGACGTATCGTACGCTTCGAGAGAAGGGCGTTGATGTCAAGGGCTATATGGAAAAAATGGGTTATGAAATCCCAGAATATGGGATTGAAAGTTTGCCGATGGGTGGGGGGATTGATGTTACAGTTGCCCAACATACCAACGGGTATCAGACTCTAGCCAACAACGGAGTTTACCATAAGAAACATATGATCGCGAAGATCGAGTCAACGGATGGTCGAGTGGTATACGAGCACAAGGACGAGCCTGTCCAAGTTTATTCAAAAGCGACAGCAACCATCATGCAAAGTCTCCTTCGGGATGTTATCTCATCTCGAATTACCTCAAGTTTCCAAACGGATTTGACGACTATCAATCCATCCCTAGCTCGTGCTGACTGGATTGGAAAAACTGGTACGACCAATGAAGATGAAAATATGTGGCTTATGCTTTCTACGCCTCGCTTGACCTTGGGTGGCTGGCTAGGTCACGATGACAACCGACCACTAGCCAAAGGGGCGGGCCACTACCGCAATGCCAACTATATGGCCCACTTGGTTAATGCTATTCAACAAGCAAAACCTGGCATTTGGGGGAATGAGCGCTTTAATCTTGACTCAAGTGTGACCAAGTCACAAGTTCTCAAGTCGACAGGGGAGAAGCCGGGCAAGGTTTCAATTAATGGCAAAGAAGTTAACGTTTCCGGTTCTACCGTAACAAGTTACTGGGCTACGAAAGAAGGGGCGCCAGTAACCGCCTACCGCTTCGCTATTGGAGGAAGCGATGCAGATTATCAGAATGCTTGGAAGAATATTCTAGGAAGCATTCCTGCAGTAACTCCTCCAAGCTCAAGTAGCGGTTCGGGAACAACAAGTTCGAGTGGAAATACTCAGAGTGGCTCTTCAGGACGTTCACGTCTATTTAATCGTTAAGATAGAGTAGCAGCAAGGTTAGTAATTTCTCCTTGTTGCTACTTTTTTCTTTGTTGGTTTCGTGTTACAATAATAATATGAATCATTATCAGAAAAAGATTGTTAAGGGAACAGTATACTCGCTCCTCTCAGGCCTAATCTGGGGGATTTGTGGGATTTTAGGAGAGTATTTTTTCACTCATTATCCAGTGTCTTCTGGCTGGATTACTTCTATGCGTTTGCTAGTGGCGGGGAGTTTGGTTTTAGGTTTATCTGCTTTTCAGTTGCGTAGCCGCTTGTTGGACATCTGGCGTGATAAGAAAAATTATCTACCTTTTTTAGCCTATGCTATTCTAGGTATTTTTTCTGTGCAGTTTTTCTTTTATCTCTGCGTTGAGTATTCCAATGCAACGACGGCGACCATTTTGCAATTTATCAGCCCAGTTTTTATCCTGTTTTACAATCGAATCATTTACCAGAAGAAGGCTTCGATTACAGCTGTGTTCTATGTTTTGATTGCCATGCTAGGTGTTTTTTTGATGGCTACAAAAGGGGATTTGTCCCAGTTATCCATGACACCTTTGGCTCTAGTGACAGGTTTGCTCAGTGCAGTAGGGGTCATGTTTAATGTTATCCTTCCCCAACGCTTTGCACGGCGCTACGGATTTGTTCCGACTGTTGGTTGGGGGATGATTCTGGCAGGTCTCTTTAGTAATTTCCTCTACCCTATTTATCGGATAAGTTTTCAAGTGGATCTGGTAAGTGTGCTGATTTGTCTGACGATTGCCGTGTTTGGTACTGCTTTTGCCTTCTTCCTATCTATGAAGGCTGTGTCACTCGTTTCCCCGCTGGTTGTATCGGTTGTGAGTGCTAGCGAACCGCTTTCTTCAGCTTTATTAAGTGTTCTTTTTCTGGGATTGGTCATGGATGGTTTTTTGGCCTTGGCTATGGTGTTGATTATCGTTCCGATGATTTTTTTATCTGTAGAAGAAGCAAAACAAGCCAGGTAAAGATGATTATTTGATAGTTGAGGCTTCAAATTTGAAGCCTTTTTTGGTAGAATAGGTATCATTATAACGAACCAGGAGGCACCTATGACTGCTACAAAAATGAACGCTCAAGAAATTATCCAATTTATCGCCAATGCGGAAAAGAAAACCAGTGTCAAAGTAACTTTTGAGGGAGAACTTGCAACTGCTGTGCCAAGCTCTGTTGTCAAACTAGGAAATGTTTTATTCGGAGACTGGAAGGACGTGGCTCCGCTTCTTGAAGGTTTGGTAGAAAATCAAGATTACGTTGTCGAGCAAGATGCTCGTAATTCTGCAGTTCCTTTGTTAGATAAACGTGCTATCAATGCTCGTATCGAGCCAGGTGCTATTATCCGTGACCAGGTTGAAATTGGTGACAATGCTGTTATCATGATGGGAGCTGTTATCAATATCGGTGCTGAAATCGGTGCTGGAACCATGATTGACATGGGTGCCATCCTTGGAGGTCGTGCTATCGTTGGGAAAAACAGTCACGTTGGTGCAGGTGCAGTTTTGGCAGGTGTGATTGAGCCAGCTAGCGCTGAACCAGTCCGTGTCGGAGACAATGTTCTTATCGGTGCCAATGCAGTGGTTATCGAAGGAGTTCAAATCGGCAGTGGTTCAGTTGTCGCAGCAGGAGCTATTGTTACCCAGGATGTCCCAGAAAACGTGGTAGTGGCAGGTGTTCCGGCTCGTATCATCAAAGAAATTGATGCCCAAACCCAACAAAAAACAGCGCTTGAGGATGTGCTTCGTACCTTGTAAAAATAAAAAGAGGCGGATACTTCTTCCAGCCTCTTTCTTCTATCAAAAGGAGGATCGATAGATGTTAGATTTGATTCAGACTAGACGAGATTTACACCAGATTCCAGAGATTGGCTTGGAGGAATTCAAGACTCAGGCTTATTTGCTGGATGTGATTGAGAAATTGACTACGGGCAAGGATTTTGTTCAAATTCGTACTTGGCGAACAGGGATTTTGGTCTACCTGCAGGGAAGTCAGCCGGAGCGAACCATTGGTTGGCGAACAGACATTGATGGTCTGCCTATTGTCGAACAAACAGGTCTACCTTTTGCTTCTCAACACCAAGGTCGCATGCATGCCTGTGGCCATGATTTTCATATGACCATTGCCTTGGGCTGTCTCGAGCGTGCTCTTGAGGAACAACCCAAGAATAATCTGCTTTTTCTGTTTCAACCTGCTGAAGAAAATGAAGCTGGTGGTATGCTCATGTATGAGGATGGTGCTTTTGGAGATTGGTTGCCAGACCAGTTTTATGGTCTCCATGTTCGTCCGGATCTGAAGGTTGGACAGATTGCGACCAACACCCATACGCTCTTTGCAGGGACTTGTGAGGTGAAGATTCGTTTCAAAGGAAAAGGTGGGCACGCAGCCTTCCCGCATGAAGCCAATGACGCCTTGGTGGCGGCTAGTTACTTTGTAACCCAGGTGCAGTCAGTTGTCAGCCGCAATGTCAATCCAATCGAGGGAGCGGTGGTGACCTTTGGCCTTTTCCAAGCTGGAACAACCAACAATGTCATTACAGACACAGCCTTTTTACACGGAACCATTCGCGCCTTGACTCAGGAAATGAGCCTCTTGGTACAAAAAAGAGTCAAGACAGTCGCAGAAGGGGTTGCAGCAGCCTTTGATATGGAAGTCGAAGTAGAACTCAAGCAAGGAGGCTACCTACCTGTTGAGAACAATCCAGCCTTGGCGCGTGAACTGATGGACTTTTTTGAAGAGAAAGACGGAATCAAGTTGATTGATATCGAGCCTGCTATGACTGGTGAGGACTTTGGTTATCTCCTTTCGAAGGTAGATGGCGTTATGTTCTGGCTAGGTATCGATAGTCCCTACGCTCTTCATCACCCTCAGATGAGTCCTAAGGAAGAAGCCATAGCCATTGGGGTAGATGCAGTCTCTAGTTTCTTAAAAAAGAAGGCAGCAGAGTAGAGGAATTGTCTATGAAAGCAGAACTACGCAAGAAAATTTTGCAAGAAATGAAGGCTTTATCTCAGGAGCAAAAACGGGCTATGGATCGAGCTTTAACCGAGCGTTTCTTACATCATCCCTTTTACCAAGAAGCTAAGAACATCGCAACCTATCTCTCTTTCCCTCATGAATTTCAAACGCAAGAACTGATTGAGCAGGCGCTGAAGGACGGCAAGAAGGTTTTGATACCCAAAACCTATCCCAAGGGGCGCATGGAGTTTGTGGTCTATCATCCGCAGCAGTTGGTAAAAACTTCCTTTGGTTTACTGGAACCGCAAGGAGACTTGGAAGTGGTGGAACTGTCTCAGATTGATTTGATTCATGTTCCAGGGCTAGCTTTTACGACAGAAGGCTATCGAATCGGATATGGTGGAGGATACTACGACCGCTATCTAGAACATTTTACTGGTCATACTTTGAGTACGGTTTATCCTTGTCAAATTCAGGAGTTTAACTTGGAAGACCATGATATTGCCGTCCAGGAGGTGCTAATAGATGAAAGAAATCTTTGATAAACGTTATCCTGTGACTAGTTTTTTTCTCCTAGTGACAGCATTGGTATTTCTCTTGATGTTGGTTCTTACAGGTTTAAATTTTGAACGAGCAGATACCTTACTTCAGTTTGGAGCCATGTATGGACCGATCATTCGTTTGTTTCCCGAGCAGATATGGCGCCTTTTTTCGGCTATATTTGTACATATCGGTTGGGAACATTTCATTGTCAATATGATTTCACTCTACTTTCTTGGACGACAGGTGGAGGAGATTTTCGGTTCTAAGCAATTCTTCTTTCTCTATCTCTTATCAGGAATGATGGGCAATCTCTTTGTTTTTGCTTTCACGCCGAAAGTTGTAGCAGCAGGAGCGTCCACTTCTCTTTACGGACTATTTGCTGCGATTATCGTCTTGCGTTACGCAACTCGCAACCCCTATATCCAGCAGTTGGGGCAATCCTATCTGACACTTTTCGTGATAAATATCATTGGAAGTGTTCTGATTCCAGGAATCAGCCTAGCAGGGCATATTGGTGGCGCAGTAGGTGGTGCCTTTCTAGCAGTCATTTTTCCAGTCAAATGGGAGAGAAAGATGTATAGTACCAGCCAGCGAATCGGAGCAACTGTACTTTTTATCGCACTAGCCGTTTTCCTTTGCTATAAGGGAATGAGCTATGTGTAGGGGGGAATAGTTAAAAAGCTACTCATTTTTTGAGTAGCTTTTTATGTAGATTTGAACCATTCGAAACAACACAGCTCTAAAACACATTTTCGAATATTTCACTAATTGAAACAGTTTTGGAACCATTCGAAACAACACAGCTCTAAAACACACTAGATAGTTTTTGAAAAGCCTTACAAGTTTTGGAACCATTCGAAACAACACAGCTCTAAAACTTCATTTGATGGAGAATACCGACAAAGGCGGTTTTGGAACCATTCGAAACAACACAGCTCTAAAACAGTTTATTCGAGGAATCGGACGTGTGGACAGTTTTGGAACCATTCGAAACAACACAGCTCTAAAACTTGGAGACTTTTCTTTGTCTAGCTTTCAATGTTTTGGAACCATTCGAAACAACACAGCTCTAAAACTGGTTATACAGCTGAAGAAATAGCTTTTCAGTTTTGGAACCATTCGAAACAACACAGCTCTAAAACATGTGTAAGTTCTGCAAAAGTTTCGTTATTGTTTTGGAACCATTCGAAACAACACAGCTCTAAAACTTGAACCGTCGCGATTGAAGTAGTACCATGGTTTTGGAACCATTCGAAACAACACAGCTCTAAAACAAACTAGCTATGAGCACAGATGAATATGCAGTTTTGGAACCATTCGAAACAACACAGCTCTAAAACTTTGAGGTTGTCACATAGTCGCTAGTACGTGTTTTGGAACCATTCGAAACAACACAGCTCTAAAACAACAGCGTTTTGCTTGGAAGTCGAACAAGTGTTTTGGAACCATTCGAAACAACACAGCTCTAAAACCTATTGGTGAATCTGGTACACCTACTAGGGGTTTTGGAACCATTCGAAACAACACAGCTCTAAAACTTCCATGAGCTTCAAGAACTGCTTGACTGGAGTTTTGGAACCATTCGAAACAACACAGCTCTAAAACTTCCACTTGCGGAGTTTGGGATGTCATCGGGTTTTGGAACCATTCGAAACAACACAGCTCTAAAACAAGGTGTTTTCTGTGTTAGTTCTTCCATGTGTTTTGGAACCATTCGAAACAACACAGCTCTAAAACGACTTAGTTTGCGGCCTGAATCTTTTGCGGGTTTTGGAACCATTCGAAACAACACAGCTCTAAAACAAGTGACACCACCAGCAACTATGCCAGCGGGTTTTGGAACCATTCGAAACAACACAGCTCTAAAACGTAGCCCTCTCGCCATTTTGCATGGCTAAAGTTTTGGAACCATTCGAAACAACACAGCTCTAAAACCCAAGGATGCAACTGAATCAATGAAGCTTGGTTTTGGAACCATTCGAAACAACACAGCTCTAAAACGCTACGATGATTGCCTGTTCCAGAATGAGAGTTTTGGAACCATTCGAAACAACACAGCTCTAAAACGACTGCTGATTTGTTTGTCCTGTTCTGTCAGTTTTGGAACCATTCGAAACAACACAGCTCTAAAACAGTTCACGTTCGTTGGTTGATGTCCCATTCGTTTTGGAACCATTCGAAACAACACAGCTCTAAAACGGAGGAAAATAAATGGCTTATCAATTAGAAGTTTTGGAACCATTCGAAACAACACAGCTCTAAAACCAGGCTCTTCCTTAGGTTCTTCTTTCTTGCGTTTTGGAACCATTCGAAACAACACAGCTCTAAAACGTAATGAAGCAGTGTTACCACTCAATGACAGTTTTGGAACCATTCGAAACAACACAGCTCTAAAACGCATCCAGTCGATTGCTGCGTTAATATCAAGTTTTGGAACCATTCGAAACAACACAGCTCTAAAACTGTTAGGCTTTATGTGCTGATGTTTTCCATGTTTTGGAACCATTCGAAACAACACAGCTCTAAAACATGTCCAGGACTATCTCCCAGCCATGCTCCGTTTTGGAACCATTCGAAACAACACAGCTCTAAAACTCAACTGGAGGAGCTTCAAAACGCAAAAGGGTTTTGGAACCATTCGAAACAACACAGCTCTAAAACCTGTCACTTCGACTATGCGTGGACTATTCAGTTTTGGAACCATTCGAAACAACACAGCTCTAAAACCTCTTTTCTCCTGACGTGCGCTAGCTCTGCGTTTTGGAACCATTCGAAACAACACAGCTCTAAAACTAAATTATGAACACACTAGAAAATGTCAAAGTTTTGGAACCATTCGAAACAACACAGCTCTAAAACAGACTGTAGCTCTGCTAGAGAGTCGCAACAGTTTTGGAACCATTCGAAACAACACAGCTCTAAAACTTTGATGTGGTCAACTTCTAGATTATTTCTGTTTTGGAACCATTCGAAACAACACAGCTCTAAAACCAACCGAAAGCTACATACTACGATTTGGTGGTTTTGGAACCATTCGAAACAACACAGCTCTAAAACCTGAACATTGGAGCCATCTTTAGGATGTCCGTTTTGGAACCATTCGAAACAACACAGCTCTAAAACGCAGGAGCCATTTCCCATCCAAAGTTAGGAGTTTTGGAACCATTCGAAACAACACAGCTCTAAAACGAAATGTAGACGAAAAAGTAGCCAAAGTCAGTTTTGGAACCATTCGAAACAACACAGCTCTAAAACAGTCTTTCGAGTTGCCTACAATTTCAGTGAGTTTTGGAACCATTCGAAACAACACAGCTCTAAAACGCGTTCTGGTCGATGGTCTCTTGAACACATGTTTTGGAACCATTCGAAACAACACAGCTCTAAAACAGCAGTTACTCGATTGCGAAAAGGAGAGCGGTTTTGGAACCATTCGAAACAACACAGCTCTAAAACTATATTTTCGGTCTTTCGTCGTCGTGACGGGTTTTGGAACCATTCGAAACAACACAGCTCTAAAACCTCGTAGAAAAATTTTTCTCACGAAATTTCGTAATCGCGCCATTCGTCCCAGCCAGACTTCAGCTCGTCAGGTTCCAATTGTTACCCTTATTATACCATATTTTCAGGGTTCAAGAAATAGTCTTGATCCAGCACATATTGAGGAAAATCATAGACTTTTCGAGGTTCGATAAATAAAACCTTTAGTTGATTGAGTTGGATATACTCTATCAGATTTACTAACTCATCCTTTGATAGATAGGCGGTCGCATTGATGAAGACAAGGAGTTTCTTTTTGGAAAGATATTTAAAAAATTGGACAATTTCTAGCATCTTTTCGAAAGGTGTATCACTCAGAGTTTCAACTTTGACTCCTAGGGCATCGATCAACTCTAGAATGGTGATTTCATCGTACTCTAGGTCTAGTTCATTTTCTAAGCACTCAAATGCTAACAATTCTGTAATCGTAGCTACCAGTTTTTCAATCATGGATTTGACTTCTGGCTTGTCATTAAGCTGATTTTCAAGATCTGCATGTATGAGCTTGAGCATGGCAGGTGAGTTGAGATTATATCCTAAGACATCCGTTATCACTAGTAACTCAGCCTCTCTCAGAGCTTTTAGATTTCTATCAAACAACTTTAACTCTCCATCATCAGTGTACTGGTAGAACTGCTTGACGATAGTCGAAAAGGTAAACTGGTCTTCCAACACTAAAAAGGTTGCATTTTCAATAGCCAATGGTTCATCTAATAATGGGAAATTAATCTTCATCTCTAGGCTCCTCTCCTAGAAAGACTAAACGTGCATCGGAGTTTGCTACACTGGTATTTCGCTCGCCATTTAAGTAGATCATGCGAGAAAATTGCTTTTCTGTAACGGTTAAGAGAGTAATGTTTCCTTTTTTAGGGTTGTGAGTTTTGAGTCGCTCAATCATGGCGTTATTAGCAGAGTTGTTGAGCAAAAGTTTGCTATAGATGGAGAATTGGTGCATGATAAATCCCTCATCTATGAGGAACTTCCGAAATTTCCGATAGGCCTTGCGTTCCTCTGTGGTATCAACGGGCATATCAAACATTAAAATCATACGCATATATCGATAACTCATATCCTAAACTCAGGAACTCCTTTCTCTGGTTGATTGAGAGCTTGGATGACTTTCTTAGTATAGTCACTGACGATATTGGACAGGTACATATCTCTGCCATTGTAGTGGAAGGTGTCTGAGAAAATGGTAAAAAGTTCTCGCTTGATTTTGACAAAAGAACTGCTTCGATTTTCATAGACGATTCTGTCAATAATCGGACGAAAAGGTTCCATAATATCGCTAGCTAGGTTGAATTGATTGAACTGGTTGGCATGTTTCAAGCCAAACTGAGTCATGCAGCCAGACAAGACAATCTCACGCGCAAACATACTCAAAATTAAGGTGTAACCATAGTCCAAGGCAGCATTGACATCATTATCTTGTTCACGGCTAAAATCGTTTCCAAACAAGGTGTTAAAATAAATCCGAGCAGCATGACCCTCACGATTGCTAGGATCAAATAAATCCAACCCATGATAGAGATCGATGACTGACTGGCTCTTTTCCAGAAAACCACAACTCCCTAGATAAAAAGCCTGATTGAGAATTTTTTGTGCAATGATGGTTGTCCAGATTTCCGCCTTTACATCTTCATTCCAAGCAATTTGCCGAGAGAGTTGCAAACTGGAATCGTGCCGACCGTAGTAGGGCATTAAGTATGCCGTTGGCAAGCGTTTGTCATCACAAAAGATGACTAGAATATTTTCATCCACCAAACGTTTAATCAGCATAGTGGAGAGAACGATATCCGTCGTCTCTAAAAGTAGGATGTCCACCTCGGACAGGTGAATCAACTCTGTCCGAGAGGCATCTTTAAAAATCAAGTGATTGTTCTTGTAGGAGAGCTTAGAGTGTGTATTGACAACAACGGTTCTCCATCCCATTAGTCTTCTCCTAGTTTGCTTAAGTCAATCCGAGTCTCGTAGAGACCAGTGATGGATTGGTGGATGAGGGTGGTATCTAAAAATTGTGAATTTGGCTTATATCTTACACTTGATTGACTAATTTCAGCACCAAGGAATTTAAAGGCTCCAGGAGCTCCAAATGAGGTGAGTTTCAAGAGCGAGATAAAGGATTCGCTTAACTGATAAATATCGTTATCGGCTTGCTCAAATGCTTGGTGTAATAATGACTCAACATTTGGTTTTTGGATGTATTTTTTAGATAAAGAAATGATTATTGTTAGTAATTCTTTAAATTCATTTTGATGTGCTTCTACATACTGTTTATGAATTGGTTCACTAAATTTATTAATTCGCTGTGCGTGATAAAGCAAAGCGGTGAAATGGTAAGGTAAAATCAATTCGTTACCTTTTTGCAACTCAATAGAGCTTGCTAATAATCTTCGTTGTCCACCATTGAACTCAAAGAGACTATACTTAGGTAGTTTTATAATAAGATTAGGATTGATATTTTTATATCCACATTCTTCAAGGTAGGCGATTGGATTTGCTTCAAATTTCTTTTTATCTTGAATGGTTATTCCAACCATCTCTTTGATTCTCTTTAATTTTTTGGTCTTTCCTTTTTCAATATCTGCTATAACAAGAACGGAATAAGCGATTGTAGGTCTTGCATAACCGCCATACTTTTCAGGTGATAGACCGGATTTGATTGGGATTAGTTTACTTGCGTCAACTACTTTTTTCTTGGACACAATATTATTATCAAACAGACCTCCATTTTGTCCAACGGTTTGTTCTTCTGTCTTCTTCACAATATTCACCTGCGGAAGTGAAAGAACTTTTTTGATTGTAGCGAAATCTTTTTCCTTATTCCAAGCGATTTCTCCAGTGTCTTTAGAGTATTCGATATTTTCTCTTTTTACGATGGTTCCGTCTGCGTAATGCACCTCTTCTTTAAAGAAGTTCAACAAGTTTGAGTAGAAGAAATACTTTTCAGTTGCTTTTTCGACTTCTTTAGGATCTTTGGATCTTGAGATGTATCTCTTAAGATCGTACTTTTGATAGTCACCATAAACGAATTCAGGCTCTAGTTTAGGATATTTCTTAAGGATGGCCTTAGCAACCACTGCATTTAAATAGGCATCATGCGCGTGGTGGTAGTCATTGATTTCCCGCACCTTGTATAACCCAAATTCTTTACGGAAGTTGGAAACCATGTTGGATTTCAAAGTGATGATTTTGACATTACGGTTCTTCTTATTCTTCTCAGTCACTTCTTTATTGAACCGAGCATCCAAGATCTGAGCAACATGTTTTGTGATTTGGCGTGTTTCAACTAGTTGGCGTTTGATAAAGCCAACTTTATCAAGCTCATTTAGCCCGCCTCGCTCTCGCTCTGCTTTGGTTAGATTATTATATTTACGTTCTGAAATCAATTTAGAATCCAATAATTGTTGCCAAAAAGCTTTCATCTTTTCAACTACTTCAAGACTAGGAACATTATCGGATTTCCCACGATTATCCTTTGAACTCGTCAAGACACGGTTATCAAGAGAATCATCCTTGATAAAGGCCTGTGGGATGATGTGGTCAATGTCATAGCTGCTCAGTTGGTTGATATTAAGAGCTTCTCCAGTATACATATCCTTCCCATTTTGGAGATAGTAAAGGAAGAGACGGTCATTTTGAAGTTGAATATTATCTGTTGGATTCTCTTTTAATATGTTTGAATCAAGTCCAGAAGCTAAATTTTTTAATGAATCTTCAATGCGCTTATATCTCTGTTGGGAATTCTTTTTCCCTCTGGCAGTAGTCTGATTTTCTCGTGCCATTTCAATCACAATAGACTCGGGAGCATGGCCCATAACCTTGACAAGTTCATCAACAATCTTAATACTTTGTAAAATTCCCTTTTTGATGGCAGGACTTCCAGGAAGATTTTGAACAACTTGTCGTAAATTATCTGTGTCACCCACAACTTGTGCTTTTTGGATAATTTCAGTGAAAGAAAGTTCATCATCTTTTATTAACTGCATAAAGTTACGATTGCTCTTGCCATCATCCATCAAGTAGTCAAGAATAGTTTTCCCCGTTTGTTTATCCCTGATACCGTCAATCAATTTGGCAGAGAGTTTACCCCAACCAGTGTAATGTTTACGAGACAGTGCCTTAATCACTTTCTCATCAAATATAGAATTATATTGAGCAAGTCGTTGCTTAATCATTTCTCGATCTTCAAAAATTGTGAGAGTATGGATAACATTTTCAAGAATATCTCCATTTTTAGGATCATCCATAAACTCCTTATCCTTGATAATTTTGAGTAAATCATGATAAGTAGATAGACTGGCGTTAAATTGTTTTTCAATTCCTTTTAGTTCGATTCCATCGTAACCATCAACAGTGTGTAGATAATGAATGATATCTTTTTCAGTTACTTTTCTTTTCTCTTTGAATAATTGATTGACAATTTGCTTCTTCTGACCACTATCAAGGAATTGATAGTCTCTCAATCCTTCTGCAATAAATTTTACTTTTGTTAATTCATTATAGACAGCAAATGTTTCATACAAGAGACTGTGTTTAGGCAAAACTTTTTCTTCTGGCAGATACAAGTCATAGTTAGTCATCTTATTGATGAAGTCTTCCGCAGAGCTTGCTTTATCAACAATTTCTTCAAAGTTCCAAGGTCGGATTGCTTGGTCAGAATTTCGAGTAAGCCAAGCAAAATCACGATTGCCACGAGCCAATGGTCCAACGTAATAAGGAATACGGAAGGTTAAGATTTTCTCTATCTTTTCTTTATTTTCCTTCAGAAATGGATAATGTTCTCCTTGCCGACGGAGAATGGCATTCATTTCTTGAAGATGAATTTGATGAGGAATAGAACCATTATCAAAAGTGCGTTGTTTTCTCAAGAAATCTTCACGTTCAATTTTCTCAAGGAAATAATCTGTTCCTTCGAATTTAGAGAGAAGATTTTTGATATATTTGTAAAATGCTTCTTGTGTGGTCTTACCATCGATATATCCAGCATACCCATCTTTAGATTGGTCAGAAAAAACTTCATCATATTTTTCTGGAAGATTGTTTTTGATGAATTGTTTTAAAGTTGTCAAGTCTTTTTGGTGATTTTCATAGCGCTCAATCATAGATGCTGATAATGGAGCCTTGGTTGAAGGATCTGTGACAGTCAAAATGCCTGATAGAAGAATAGCATCATAGAGTTTTTTGGCAACTAAGAAAAGATCAGCAAAGTCATCTCCAATTTGTCCGAGCAAATTTTCCAAATCCTCATCATAGGTATCTTTAGAAAATTGTAGCGGAGCTTTTTCTCCTAAGTCAAAATGTTTTTTAAAATCAGCTTGATTTCCTACAATCAACTTGAGAAATTCTGAAAACAAACCAGTGGACTTTTCGTCAGGAAAGAGTTTTAGGACGCGCTCTCTCTTTGCAGATTTACTAATTTTATCGGTAAAAATTGTTTCTACTTGTGCGTTTTGCCCACTAAGTGAACTTCCTTCAAAGGTGTTGTCGTAAATGCTTATAAACTCGTTAAAGATTTTTTGAATATCATTATTTTTTATATCGAAAGCTTCTTCATATAAAAAATGCCCACGGTATTTAATCATATGAGCTAATACTAGATAGATCAAGCGCAAGTCAGCTTTTTCTTTCGAATCAGCCAGTTGCTTTCTCAAATGATAGATAGTTGGAAATTGCTTATGGTATTCTTTTTCTTCTACCAAGGTAGCAAAAATAGGGTATTTACTCCCTCTTTTATCCTCAGGAACTAAGAAGGAGTCGTCTAATCGATGGAAGAAACTACTGTCCACCTTGCTCATTTCCCCAGAAAAGATTTCTTGAAGGTAGCGAAGACGATTTTTCCGACGAGTATAGCGACGACGTGCAGTTCGTTTTAGACGTCTATCTTCAGCAGTAGTCCCTTCATCAAATAATAAAGCTCCAATCAGATTTTTCTTGATAAAATGTTTATCAGTATTGCCCAGAACGGTCATCTTTTTCGATGGCACCTTATAGTCATCTGTAATGACGGCCCATCCGACGCTGTTTGTTCCGATGTCAAGTCCGATAGAGTAAGGTTTGTTGCTCATTTAGGTTTCTCCTTTGGGTTAAGTTATAATTTACAAATTAAGAAATGAGAGTTTTGATTAAGTCAATGCATCCCTTCATAAACTTTACCAACTCAGTTAGAATAGCTAAATTATCTTTAGTGAATTTAAACTTTTTCAAAACAATCTCCTTAAAATATAACTTTATTTAATTGCATCATTCTAACTAAAAATTTCAATAGAATAATGATGAAGTATCGGTAAAAATGTGCTAAAATTGATTATAAGTTATATTTTAGTTTTAGAACTGTATTGTTTCAAATGAGGACAAACTATCTTTTTGTCGTATTTATAAAATGATTTACATTTCACTTGATAATTTTTGACAAGTATAGTACAATAAAGTTGTTGGAATTATTCGAAACAACACAGCAAAGTTAAAATAAGGCTTTGTCCGTACACAACTTGAAAAAGTGCGCACCGATTCGGTGCTTTTTATTTTATTATACTAACTCATTGTACTCCTATTTTTAGAAAAAAACAAATAATATCGTAGCGCTTTCATAAAATTCGAGATCAATTCGATGGAGCTTGTAAGTGGGTTAACTGAGAAATATGATTTCCTTTTGTTGGTTTATATGTTCGGGATGATAGCAATACAAAATAAAAAGAACTGGGATAATTAACAATCCTAGTTCTTTTTTATATGAACTGTTCTTCTATTCCCCCTCAGCTAACTCTTTCCCAAGTTGGATGAGGTAGTCTTTCAAGTCGTTTTTGACTTGTGGGTGTTTGAGAGCGTAGTCGATGGATGTTTTCATAAAGCCAAACTTGTCTCCGACATCGTAACGAGCCCCCTTGAACTCACGAGCAAATACACGTTGTGTTTTATTGAGGGTATCGATCGCATCTGTCAGCTGAATTTCATTTCCTGCACCTGGAGCTTGGTTTTCGAGGATTTGGAAAATTTCAGGAGTGAGGAGGTAGCGTCCGATGATAGCAAGGTCGCTAGGAGCATCCTCTGGCGCAGGTTTTTCAACGAAGGTTTCAACGCTGTAAAGGCCGTCTTTTCCTTCGCCTTGCGGAGCAATAACCCCATAGGCAGATACTTCGTCGTGAGGGACTGGCATAACAGCGATAGTAGACGCATGAGTACGCTCGTAGTCATCCATGAGTTGTTTGGTAAGTGGAACAGCCTTTTCGTCCGTGATATCCATCAAGTCATCACCAAGCATAACGACAAAAGGTTCATTTCCAACGAAAGCTTTGGCTTGCAAGACAGCATCTCCGAGACCACGTGGATGTGTTTGACGGATAAAATGCAGGCGCATGCCGGTTGTCTCATCAACCAGCTTCAAAAGATCTGTTTTCCCTTTTTCTTTAAGGTTATATTCCAATTCAAAGTTTGAGTCGAAGTGGTCCTCGATAGAACGTTTTGACTTACCCGTAACAACCAAGATATCTTCGATGCCAGACTTGAGGGCTTCTTCAACGATAAACTGGATAGTTGGCTTGTCTACGATTGGCAACATTTCCTTGGCCAAGGCCTTAGTTGCTGGGAGGAAACGGGTTCCCAATCCAGCGGCTGGGATGACTGCTTTTCTGACTTTTTGTTTCATGATATTCCTTTCTATAAAGGTCTATGACCATTCGTTTTCTGCTTTAAATTCATTGCTCATGATGTCAGTGATTGCTTCTTTGATATTGACACCTTCGTAGATAACTCGGTAAATAGCTTGTGTGATTGGCATGTAGACACCCAATTCCTGAGCCAGTTCGTAAGCTGCTCGAGTTGTTGAAATGCCTTCGATGACCATACCCATGTTTGCTTCGATGTCTGCGAGGGATTCTCCACGACCGAGAGCATCACCGGCCCTCCAGTTACGAGAGTGGACAGATGTCCCCGTTACGATCAAATCTCCAACTCCAGAAAGACCGCTATAAGTCAGAGGATTAGCTCCAAGAGCGACCCCTAGACGGGTGATTTCTGCCAAGCCACGGGCGATGATGGCTGCCTTAGCATTGTCGCCAAATCCTAGACCATGTAATGCCCCAGCGCCAACTGCGATGATGTTTTTGAGAGCACCAGCGGTTTCAACTCCGATAACATCCGTATTAGTATAGAGACGGAAGTAGTGATTGCTAAAGAGATTTTGGACGTACTGAGCAGTTTCGAGGTCTTTAGAGGCTGCAGTGATCAAGGTAATATCCCGAACAATCGTTTCCTCAGCGTGACTAGGTCCTGAAACAACAACGACTTCACTACGAAGGTCAGCTGGAATTTCCTCTTCAAGAATAGTTGATAGACGTTTGTGGCTATCTGGTTCCAATCCTTTGGAGGCATGCATGATGACAACCTTGTGATCAAGCACCTTTGCTACTTGTTGGGCAACCAGTCTCGTTACTTTTGTTGGGACCACAAATAAAACAGCATCCACATCCTTTAGTGTTTCTTCCAAGTCATGATAGGCTTTGATTTTTTCGTCGAGTAGGATATCTTTGAAATAGCGTTTGTTTGTATGTTGATTATTGATTTCATCAATTTGGTCAGAAATATTTCCCCAAATTCGAACCTCGTGTCCATTGTCGTTTAGGACCTGCGAAAGGGCAGTTCCCCAAGAACCAGGACCCAAGACAGCGATGGTTTGTTTCTTCATCTTTTCCTCCTTGTAAGAGTTCTTCCTTTCATTTTACCATAAAAAGCCTTTTCATGCATCACCTGTAGATGAAAGCGTACTAATTTATAATAAGGAGACTTCTTTGACAAGATGTCTCTTTTTTGCTAGAATAGCATCAATATGAAGGAATGAGAAGGAGCTGACGCAGGATGTCGCTCCCTTTATCTATTTTATTAGGAGGAAATATGCTCATTAAAAAAATAAAAACCTATAAATGGCAGGCCTTGGCATCCTTAATGATGACAGGCTTGATGGTTGCGAGCTCGCTCTTGCAACCGCGCTATTTGCAAGAGGTGTTAGAGGCTTTGTTGGCCGGTCAACATGAGGCTATTTATAGTATTGGCGCTTGGTTGATAGGGGTAGCCCTAGTTGGTCTGGTTGCAGGTGGGGTCAATGTAACGCTTGCAGCCTATATTGCTCAAGGAGTGTCTTCGGACCTTCGTGAAGACGCTTTTCGCAAGATCCAGACTTTTTCTTATGCCAATATTGAGCAATTCAATGCCGGAAACCTTGTCGTTCGTATGACCAATGATATCAACCAGATTCAGAACGTGGTGATGATGGCTTTTCAAATTCTTTTCCGTCTCCCTCTTCTCTTTATCGGTTCCTTTATCTTGGCGGTTCACACTCTTCCATCACTTTGGTGGGTGATTGTCCTCATGGTGCTCTTGATCTTTGCACTAACAGCCATCATGATGGGAATGATGGGACCACGATTTGCTAAGTTTCAAACCCTTCTTGAACGGATCAATGCTATCGCTAAGGAAAATCTACGTGGTGTGCGCGTGGTTAAATCCTTTGTGCAGGAAAAAGCACAATTTGACAAATTTACCGAAGTCTCAGATGAACTTCTCGGCCAAAATCTTTATATCGGTTATGCCTTCTCAGTTATAGAACCTGTTATGATGCTAGTCGGCTATGGGGCAGTCTTCCTCTCTATCTGGTTGGTGGCAGGCATGGCTCAGTCAGATCCATCTGTTGTGGGCTCGATTGCTTCCTTTATCAACTATCTCAGCCAGATTATCTTTACCATCATCATGGTTGGATTTTTAGGAAATTCTGTCAGTCGTGCCATGATTTCCTTGCGTCGTATCCGCGAAATTCTAGATACCGAGCCAGCGATGACATTTAAAGATCTCCCAGACGAAGAGTTAGAAGGAAGTCTCTCTTTTGAAAATGTGACCTTTACCTATCCCAATGACGATGAGCCTATGCTGAAGAATGTGACCTTTGAAATTGCGCCTGGTCAGATGGTCGGTGTGGTTGGGGCGACTGGAGCAGGGAAATCCACCCTAGCTCAGTTAATTCCACGGCTTTTTGATCCACAAGAGGGATCTATCAAGATTGGTGGCAAGGATATTCGAGACGTCAGCGAGGGAACCTTACGTAAAACAGTTTCCATCGTCTTGCAACGTGCTATTCTCTTTAGTGGGACCATTGCAGATAATCTTCGTCAAGGAAAAGGCAATGCCAGCGTGTCAGAAATGGAACGTGCAGCACGGATTGCCCAAGCCAGTGAATTTATCGGACGCATGGAAAACAAATTTGAGAGTCAGGTCGAAGAACGAGGCACCAATTTTTCTGGTGGACAAAAACAACGGATGTCCATTGCCCGTGGGATTGTCAGCAATCCCCGTATCCTGATTTTTGATGATTCGACTTCGGCTTTGGATGCTAAGTCAGAGAGACTCGTGCAGGAAGCTTTGAACAAAGATCTGAAAGGGACAACAACCATTATCATCGCTCAAAAGATCAGTTCAGTCGTCCATGCGGACAAGATTTTGGTCTTGGATCAAGGGCGCTTGATTGGAGAAGGACGGCATGCAGATTTGGTAGCTAACAACGCCATCTACCGCGAAATCTACGAAACACAAAAGGGAAAGGAGGAATAAAATGAAAACCGTTCGATTTTTCTGGAATTATTTTAAAGTTTACAAGTTCTCCTTTGTCATTGTGATTCTGATGGTTGCGGTTGCGACGATTGCCCAAGCCCTCTTTCCAGTTTTTTCAGGTCAAGCAGTCACAGAGCTAGCTAACCTAGTTCTAGCTTATCAAAATGGGACTTCCGAACTAGCCTGGCAGAGTTTGTCAGCTCTGATGCTGAATCTAGCTCTGGTTGTCCTCGCCTTAGTGGTATCTAGTTTGATTTACATGACCTTGATGACCCGTGTGATTGCTGAGTCAACAAATGAGATGCGTAAGGGCCTCTTTGGCAAACTTTCTCGTTTAACGGTTTCTTTCTTTGACCGCCATCAGGATGGCGATATCCTCTCTCGCTTTACGAGTGACTTGGACAACATCCTTCAAGCCTTCAATGAAAGCCTAGTTCAGGTCATGAGCAATATTGCTCTTTACATCGGTTTGATCTTTGTCATGTTTTCAAGAAATGTGACACTAGCCCTGATAACAGTAGCTAGCACCCCAGTAGCCTTTCTCATGTTGGTCTTCATCGTGAAAATGGCCCGCAAGTACACCAATCTCCAGCAAAAAGAGGTTGGGAAACTCAATGCCTACATGGACGAGAGTATTTCTGGACAGAAAGCTGTTATCGTACAAGGAATTCAAGATGACATCGTAGCAGGCTTTGTGGAGCAAAATGAGCGCGTGCGCAAGGCAACCTTTAAAGGGAGAATGTTCTCAGGCATCCTGTTTCCTGTTATGAATGGGATGAGCTTGGTCAATACGGCCATCGTTATTTTTGCAGGTTCTGCGGTCCTGCTGAACGATCCAAGTATCGAAACAACGACAGCCCTAGGTTTGATCGTCATGTTTACCCAATTTTCTCAGCAGTACTACCAGCCAATTATCCAGGTGGCTGCGAGTTGGGGGAGCCTCCAGTTGGCCTTTACTGGAGCGGATCGTATCCAAGAAATGTTCGATGCAGAAGAAGAGATTCGTCCGCAAAATGCGCCTGCCTTTACGGAATTGCGAGAAGGTGTTGAAATCAGTCATATTGATTTCTCTTATGTGCCAGACAAGCCGATTTTAAAAGATGTTAGCATTTCAGCTCCTAAGGGGCAGATGATAGCAGTTGTCGGTCCGACTGGTTCAGGGAAAACGACCATCATGAACCTTATCAATCGCTTCTACGATGTGGATGCAGGTAGCATTTCTTTTGATGGCAAAGACATCCGTGACTACGACTTGGACAGTCTGCGGAGCAAGGTCGGGATTGTCTTGCAGGATTCGGTCTTGTTTAGTGGAACGATTCGGGACAATATCCGCTTTGGTGTGCCAGATGCCAGTCAGGAAATGGTCGAAGCAGCTGCCAAGGCAACTCATATTCATGACTATATCGAAAGCTTGCCTGACAAGTATGATACCCTTATTGATGATGAGCAAAATATCTTCTCGACTGGTCAGAAACAATTGATTTCCATCGCTCGGACCTTGATGACAGATCCTCAAGTCCTAATTTTAGATGAAGCGACTTCCAATGTGGACACCGTAACAGAAAGCAAAATTCAACATGCCATGGAGGCAGTTGTAGCAGGTCGAACCAGTTTTGTCATTGCCCATCGTCTCAAGACCATCCTCAATGCCGATCAGATTATTGTCCTCAAAGATGGAGAGGTTATTGAACGTGGAAATCATCACGAGTTGCTCAAGCTCGGCGGTTTCTACTCAGAACTGTATCACAATCAATTTGTCTTCGAATAGAAAAGTTGTCCTTATTGGGCAGCTTTTTCTTATCCATAAAAAATACTTATCACGGTCTTTAAAAAAACATATTAGACAGGAAAGGGTTGGAGTGATAAGATAAGACTGTCGCAAGAAAATCGAAAGGAGACACATCATGGCTAGAACGGTTGTAGGAGTTGCTGCAAATCTATGTCCTGTAGATGCAGAAGGGAAAAACATTCACTCATCTGTATCCTGTAAATTTGCAGAGAGCATTCGTCAAGTCGGTGGTCTTCCTTTAGTAATTCCTGTAGGAGATGAGTCCATTGTGCGCGATTATGTGGAAATGATTGACAAACTCATCTTGACAGGTGGGCAAAATGTCCATCCTCAGTTTTATGGAGAGAAAAAGACTATTGAGAGCGATGATTACAACCTTGTACGCGATGAGTTTGAACTAGCCCTCTTGAAAGAAGCGCTTCGTCAGAATAAACCAATTATGGCAATCTGTCGTGGTGTTCAGCTGGTCAATGTTGCTTTTGGCGGCACTCTCCACCAAGAAATTGAAGGCCACTGGCAAGGCTTACCTTTTGGAACATCTCATTCTATTGAGACAGTAGAAGGAAGCGTGGTGGCTAAGTTGTTTGGCAAAGAAAGTCAAGTAAATTCAGTCCATCGTCAAAGCATCAAAGACCTGGCGCCTAATTTCCGTGTGACAGCGGTGGACCCTCGAGATCAGACAGTAGAAGCGATTGAGTCTGTCGACGAGCATCGTATTATCGGTTTACAGTGGCACCCAGAGTTCCTGGTCAATGAAGAAGATGGCAATTTAGAATTATTTGAGTATTTATTAAATGAATTGTAACGGTTAGAATCTCTAGCCGTTTTTATTCGCCCTTTCAGATTTTTTATATTTTAGCAAATTTACGCAAACGTTTGAATTCTGATAAAAATTGGGCAAATTCAATAAAAAAGCTTGAAAAAATCGAAGGTAAGCGTTATGATAGAAAAGAAGAAATTTTGGAGGATTATCATGTCACATATTAAATTTGATTATTCAAAAGTTTTAGACAAATTTGTTGCCCCACATGAAGTGGAATACATGCAAGCACAAGTAACAGCTGCAGACGAATTGATTCGTAAAGGAACTGGTGCTGGTAGCGACTTTTTGGGTTGGTTGGACCTTCCTGAAAACTACGACCGTGAAGAATTCGACCGCATCTTGAAAGCTGCTGAGCAAATCAAGTCAGATAGCGATGTCTTGGTTGTGATTGGTATCGGTGGATCTTACCTTGGTGCCAAAGCAGCCATTGACTTCTTGAACCACCACTTTGCAAACTTGCAAACAAAAGAAGAACGCAAAGCTCCACAAATCCTTTACGCTGGAAACTCAATCTCATCTACTTACCTTGCTGACTTGGTAGAGTACGTGGCTGACAAAGACTTCTCAGTAAACGTGATTTCTAAATCAGGTACAACAACAGAACCAGCGATCGCTTTCCGTGTCTTCAAAGAACTCTTGGTTAAGAAATACGGACAAGAAGAAGCTAACAAACGTATCTATGCTACAACTGACCGCCAAAAAGGTGCTGTTAAGGTTGAAGCAGATGCAAATGGTTGGGAAACATTTGTAGTTCCAGATGACATCGGTGGACGCTTCTCAGTATTGACAGCAGTTGGATTGCTTCCAATCGCTGCATCAGGTGCAGATATCAAAGCCCTTATGGAAGGTGCGAACGCAGCTCGTAAAGACTACACTTCAGACAAGATTGCTGAAAACGAAGCATACCAATACGCAGCAGTTCGTAACATCCTTTACCGCAAAGGCTACGCTACTGAAATCTTGGTAAACTACGAACCATCACTTCAATACTTCTCAGAATGGTGGAAACAATTGGCTGGTGAGTCAGAAGGGAAAGACCAAAAAGGGATCTACCCAACTTCAGCAAACTTCTCAACTGACTTGCACTCACTTGGTCAATTTATCCAAGAAGGAACTCGTATCATGTTTGAAACAGTTGTCCGTGTTGACAAACCACGTAAGAACGTGATCATTCCTACTTTGGAAGAAGACCTTGACGGACTTGGTTACCTTCAAGGAAAAGACGTTGACTTTGTAAACAAAAAAGCGACTGACGGTGTTCTTCTTGCCCACACTGACGGTGATGTGCCAAACATGTACGTAACACTTCCAGAGCAAGATGCCTTCACTCTTGGCTACACTATCTACTTCTTCGAATTGGCAATTGCCCTTTCAGGTTACTTGAATGCCATCAACCCATTTGACCAACCAGGTGTTGAAGCCTACAAACGCAACATGTTTGCCCTTCTTGGAAAACCAGGGTTTGAAGAATTGAGCAAAGAGCTTAACGCACGTCTATAATAGAAGAAAAGAGTGGCTTGCCCACTCTTTTTACTCTCTTTATTCGTAGACATTGGACTCAGGCGTGACTTGTGATATAATATAGAAAGCAAAAAGGCAGACGCCTAGAGACTTTATAGGAGAAACTATGTCAAAAGATATCCGCGTACGCTACGCACCAAGTCCAACAGGACTACTACACATCGGAAATGCCCGTACAGCATTGTTTAACTACCTTTACGCACGCCATCATGGTGGAACTTTTATCATTCGTATCGAAGATACTGACCGTAAACGCCATGTTGAGGATGGAGAACGTTCACAGCTTGAAAATCTTCGCTGGTTGGGGATTGACTGGGATGAGAGCCCAGAAACTCATGCAAACTACCGCCAGTCTGAGCGTTTGGAACTCTATCAAAAATACATCGACCAATTGCTAGCTGAAGGAAAAGCCTACAAATCTTACGTCACAGAAGAAGAGTTGGCGGCTGAGCGTGAACGCCAAGAAGCAGCTGGCGAAACACCACGTTACATCAATGAATATCTTGGTATGAGCGAAGAAGAAAAAGCTGCCTACATCGCAGAACGTGAAGCAGCTGGTATTATCCCAACTGTCCGTTTGGCTGTTAATGAGTCTGGCATCTACAAATGGCATGACATGGTCAAAGGTGATATCGAGTTTGAAGGTGGCAACATCGGTGGTGACTGGGTTATCCAAAAGAAAGATGGCTACCCAACTTACAACTTTGCTGTTGTTATTGATGACCACGATATGCAGATTTCTCACGTTATCCGCGGTGATGACCACATTGCCAACACCCCAAAACAGCTCATGGTCTATGAAGCGCTTGGTTGGGAAGCTCCAGAGTTCGGTCACATGACTTTGATCATCAACTCTGAAACGGGTAAAAAATTGTCTAAACGCGACACCAACACCCTTCAGTTTATCGAAGACTATCGTAAGAAAGGGTACCTTCCAGAAGCTATCTTTAACTTTATCGCCCTTCTTGGTTGGAATCCAGGTGGGGAAGATGAAATCTTCTCTCGTGAGGAATTGATTAAACTCTTTGATGAAAACCGTCTCAGCAAGTCACCAGCTGCCTTCGATCAGAAGAAACTAGACTGGATGAGCAACGACTACATCAAGAGAGCAGAACTTGCTACTATCTTTGAAATGGCCAAACCATTCCTAGAAGAAGCAGGGCGTTTGACTGATAAGGCTGAAAAAATGGTGGAACTCTACAAACCACAAATGAAGTCAGTGGACGAAATCGTTCCATTGACAGATCTTTTCTTCTCAGATTTCCCAGAGTTGACAGACGCTGAGCGCGAGGTCATGGCAGGAGAAACCGTTCCGGTTGTTCTAGAAGCCTTCAAAGCGAAACTAGAAGCAATGACAGATGAGGAATTTGTGATAGAAAACATCTTCCCACAAATCAAAGCAGTTCAAAAAGAAACAGGTATTAAAGGGAAAAACCTCTTCATGCCGATTCGTATTGCCGTTTCAGGTGAAATGCATGGACCAGAATTACCAGACACCATTTTCTTACTCGGACGTGAAAAGTCAATCCAGCATATTGAAAACATGCTGAAAGAGATTTCTAAATAAAAAGGACTTCCGATGGATACATGGGAAAAAATGTATGAAGAAGCACGAACCTTATTCAATCCCCATGAAGTTTCTGACTTTGTTTATGCTAACCATGTTGTTGCTGCAGTAGAAGCAGAAGATGGTCAGATCTTCACAGGATTTTGTATGGAGGGCACTTGTGGCGTTTTTCATCTCTGTGCAGAACGAGCGGCTCTCTTCAATATGTATCAATTTTCAGGACAAACTAAAGTTAAGAAAATCCTCGCCTTTCGAGATAAACCTCCTTACGGCGAAGGATCAGGTATGCCCTGTGGCGCTTGCAGAGAATTTCTCTTAGAATTGAATGCTGAAAATAAAGAAGCAGAGTTCATGATGGACTACGAAACAAGAAAAACAATTAAGGTTGCCGAATTGATCCCTTACTGGTGGGGAGAGGAACGTGCAACTAATTGGCAAGATAAATAAAGGGAGTCAGTTTAACTGGCTCTTTTCCCTAATCTTTTCAGAATTTCGGTAAAGAGGTAAAAAAAGTCCTTGACAAAGGTAAAAAAGTAGGTATAATAGAAAGAGTTGAAAAGCTCAAGGTCCGTTGGTCAAGG